>NZ_CAOKTW010000005.1:57500-243709 GCF_948472335.1 Streptococcus bouchesdurhonensis
TGTTGAATTTGTAACGCTGAGTTACTTAAAATTACTAGTTTTATAACAAATCATCTAATTTATCCGCTAATTTTTGTTGCTTGCTTGGATACAAATGAGAGTATGTATCTATTGTTGTAGTTATAGAAGCATGTCCTAATCTTTCTTTTACGACAAGATAATCTTCTCCTTGGTTTATTAGTAGGGAAGCATGTGAATGCCTGAAGTCATGAATTCTTATTTTTTTTAAAGAACTATCTCTTTGTAATATTTTTTTATATTGTTTTTCGATTGAATCCTTAGTTATCGTAATCGGGCTATTTTGAAATATCTGTAGATCATCTAGGTTGGTTGTAAATTCTTTTAATCTTTCATGCTGTGTTTGCCTCCATTCTTCTAGTGTCTCCACTAGTTTGGTGTTCATGATGATTCTTCGGGTTCCAGCTTTTGTCTTTGTACTACTAATGTGTTCTTCACCTTTTTTAACGTATATTGATTTACTTACATGGATTGTATTTGTAGAAAACTCTATGTCCTTCCACGTTAGAGCAAGAGCTTCTCCGAGTCTTAGACCAGTAAAAAATAGAACTGTGAATAGTAATTTTATATTGTATTCATCGTTGCTAAATAGTGTTAAGAAATGCTTAAATTCTTTTACTGTCCAGAAATTTAATTTTACTTTTTCTATGGGTAATTTTTTCAGTAATCCTACGGGATGTTCCTTGTAAAATCCCTTTCTTAATCCAACATCCAGAATTTTCTTTAGTAAAATTATAATTTTATTAATAGTGTTTGGACTTAGCTTCTTTTCTGAGTTTTGAGTATTTTTATCTCTTAGATGTTCTCTGAATTGATAGATATCTTCATAAGTTAATTTAGCTACATCATCAACTTTTTCAAAATAGTTTTTTATATGCCTGTTATAGTTGTTTTCTTGTGTATCTATATAGCTTTGTTTTCTGTTGTTTATTCTATCCTCTTCTTTTAAGAGATCATAAAGGATATCAATTGATATTTTTGAGTTGAAACTTTTTTCTTTAAGTTCGACACTTCGTAAGTATTGTTCGGCCTCCAATGCTTCTTTTTTAGTTTTGAATCCTTTTCTTACAATTCTACGTTGTTTTAGAGATATTGGATTTATACCATTGGAAACATCAACAATCCAAGTTCCGTCTCTACTTTTACGTAAAGCCATAAGCTACGCTTCTTTCTGGAGTTCAATTCCTAATAGTTCTTCTGCGACACTGGCTGGAATTGTACCAATCCTTTTGTTATCGTAGATGTTAAAACCACGATTCACTAATAGTAATTTGCCGGTATGGATAATCTTTCTTGCAGTTCCTGGAGCAAATCCAAGTTCGATAAGGTCATCTTTTGTTACAGTTTTAATCATGTGATCTCCTTTTCTAATTAGATTAACTAAGGGGAGGATTAACTCCCCTTGTATTTTACTTATTTTTGTTTTACATCTACTAAATGGATAGCATCAGCCTTGTAATACATTGTCGTGCTAATCATAGTAGCTTGTAAATTGTCAAATGTAACTGGTACTTCATCCATTGCTTGGATATAGTCATTATCAACCAAGGCATCTGGATTGTCTACTGAGACTTGGGTTGATTTCTTTTTGAATTGTCCATCCTTGATTGTTACATTGTATTTCCAACCAATGATTTTATCGGTATTAAAACGTCTTTCGCTACCATCTCGGTTTTTGATAATTTCTCCGTTTGCATCTGCTCGGACTTCCGTTTCAAATTTTGGAATGACTTCATCCAATTCAAATTTTGTTCCAATGTTATTAAAATTCCAGTCATTTTGTGAAAGCATTTTTGCCATAGTTAATTTCTCCTTTTAATATTTTCTTTGATTGTAGGGATCAAATCCTCTCGTTTAAAGAGTATTGCTCTTTCTATTAATCCACTTGCTAAATCTGGTGGATATTCCATATTGTTGAGTGCGAGATAGTTAGCTTTCTCATACTCATGCAGTAAGTTATTGTCGTATAGAAATTTATACGCTTTTAGAATAGCTCCTGAACCTTTATAGGTAAACCATTCTAATTTTTGTTCTAGTTCTGTTTTTGATTTTGAAATAATGATAGAGACGGGTTTTGAATGGCCTAAAAACTTTTCCCAAGATCTCAAAGGTTTTGAGAAATAGCTATCACTATAGAACCTCACTTTTTCTTTGAGATATCCCTTGGTAAAGTTGAGAAGATCTATTTCTGAATGCAACCATTCTTGAATGAAGTAGTGAGCTTTTTCTTTCCTAAGTTCTAACTCAGTTCTTATCCAATTTTCTATATACCGCTTGCTGATACCGAGCTTCTCAGCTCGTTCTAAGCGTTTATCGTAAATTCTAAGTCTTTCGTCATCATTGGGTTTTCTCAAATATAAGGTCTGGCCGATTGTTTCATCTCCGTAGGTATTGTAGTAGGTACTTTTTCCATATATAAAGCGTTTCTTCTGACAAATCTTTAGAAGCTGATTAGGAGTGAAATAGGGTGTTTCATTAAAATCATCTATTGCAATATCAATTCGTCTTACTGAAAATTGATTGTAATTGTAGTAGAGGTTGTTCAGAAACTGTCTTTCGGACAGACTATTTGGATCTAATACCATATCTCTATAGAACTCGAGTGCCTGTCCTGACATGACAAGCATGTAGGACGACTCTTTCGCTCCATAGTAGATACGGATATTTCCATAATGAAGCTGGCTATCATAGTTATAGTATTTAAGGCTCCCTATATTCTCAATAAATAGGTCATAGTCAAGAAATAGAATGTCTTCGATTATTTCTCTTGGCGAAAATTCAGTCTTATCAAACTGAATTTGAATCCAGTCAAATACAGAACGTAAATGTTCATTTTTTGCCATAGATTTTGATTCAACTTTTTGCCTAATTTTGCCACCCTTAAAATCTGCGAAACCCTTGGCAATACTGAATTCTTTCGATGGTACACCTAACTTGCAGAGGGTGGTGTTACTACACACCCTATCGGTCAAAAATGGTCCGTCCGCATCTACGCTCATTTTCGGCTTTCTGCCTCATGGCTCAGCCGAAAACTCGCTATTAGCCGAACCTATTTTTTGACCTCTTGTTAACAAACCCTAGTAAGCCGGTTTGCATCGACTCTTCAATATCTTGGATTTTCTTTTTTAGGTTGGAATTCTCAATTTTTATCAGTCGCATTTCTCGCTTAAATTCCTGTTTTAAGGCGCTCAGTTCATCGTAGAGCTCATCTATTACTTGGTTTAGGGATTCTTGCTCATTGTCTGCTAGACTCCCAAATACGGATTGTATAGCCTCTTTTAGACCTATTTCAAGTTTTAGTTTAGCTAACTTTTGAAATTGTCTAAGGTCTTCGTCTGTAAAATCATAGGCAACTGTATAACTTAATTGATGAGTTCTGGGATTTCTACTGATAGGAATTTTAATTTTTTTAAATTCCTTGCCACTTATCTCTTTAATCAGTTGAATCCAATTTTTAAGAGTAGAGGTAGAGTTTAGGCCAGAAATTTGATTGACTAACTCTTTATTGGTCATCTTTTTGTGAAACCTCCGAAATTTTCTTGTGCAACTGAAGAGTTTTCTGTGGTATAATTGTTACATAATATGTTTTGATCTTGGAACGAACGGCACATTTGTTTCAAGATTTTTTTATTTTGTCGAATCTTACCTCCTTTATTAAAATTTTTTAAATCGAACTATTAGTTACATACGCTTTTACCTCCTTTTATGCTATAATATTCTCAATGGAATATTTAATCTTAAAATAAATATTCCTGATGGAATAATTCTATTTTATACCGTTTAGAATATTTTGTCAAGACAAAATATACAGAATCGAATATTAAAGAGGAAACAATGTTTAATAATAATTCTTTTGGAGATCGTCTTAAGGAACTGAGAAAGAGTAAGAAGTTAACTCAGGTACAAGTTTCTGAGATGATTGGTGTACAACAAGGTACTTATTCTCGTTGGGAGAATGGAACTTTAGAACCTAATTTAGAAGCTGTTGTCAAATTAGCGAAACTATTTGATACCACGACAGATTATTTACTAGGAAAAACGATTTACAGTACTCTAGATGTTATTCCTCATCCAATCACTAGAATTGATATGAAGAAGTTAAAAGAGTTTAATAAAACGGAACTAAATGATCTGAAATTTGCTATTGTCATGCATGGAATTAAAAATCATCTCACTGCATTTGACTATATGGACGAGCTAGTCTCTGAATATAATTTAGATGAAGAGGAGCAAGAAATATTGCAAACTCTCTTTAAAGAGGTTTATGATTATTTTAATGCAGATTGATGGTTTATAAGATTAAATCTCAATAGATAAAGATGAGTATATTTTTGTTGAATGATTTTACATTTAGCTTTTTTATTATAGCATTTGATTATTAGTGAGTAGACACATAATAAGCAACACCAGCAATGATGACAACTTTAGTAACGTTGTATGCGATAGCAGCAGCAAGCATGTAATTCACCTCCATAGTTATAATGTATTTATATTTTAATATTATTTCTAATGATTCAAGTATTTTTGTTAAAAAAGGAGAACAAAATGATAAAAGTGGACAATCTTTCTAAGCGTTTTGGCAATAAAATCGCTTTAGAGGACATTTCGTTTGACATTAAGGAAGGGGAAATCTTTGGTTTTCTAGGTCCTTCTGGTGCTGGTAAAACGACGACTATAAATATTTTGACAGGACAGTTATCACAGGATAGCGGAAAAGCTTATATTTTAAATAAAGAGTCTAATCAGTTACTTCCTTCGGATTTTTTAAATATTGGTATAATGAGTGATACTGTTGGATTCTATGGAAAGATGACAGTTTATAAGAACTTGCAATTCTTTGCTAAGTATCACAATGTGAGTTTAGATAAACTTGATGTTTTGTTGAAGGAACTGGAATTATTTGAAGATAAAGATAAGAAGGCAGAAAAACTATCAACTGGTATGAAACAGCGTATGCTTCTTATTCGGTCAATTTTGCATCATCCTAAAATTCTTTTTTTAGATGAACCTACATCGGGGTTGGACCCTGCTTTATCAAATAAAGTACATGATATTCTGATGAATTTAAAAAATGAGGGAACAACAATATTTTTAACAACTCATGATATGAGTGAAGCTACTAAAATTTGTGACCGTATATCATTGTTGAATTCAGGTCATATATTAGAATATGGTTCTCCTCAAGAAATCATAGATAAATATAGTCAGCAAGATAAGGCTGTTATTCGTTTTAAAAATGGAGATTCGATAATGGTGTCTCAAGCAGAGGCTGCTAGATATTTGGGTGGTTCTGATGTAGCTAGTGTGCATACTTTAGAAAATACGCTTGAGGATATTTTTATAAAGATTTCGGAGGATTCAAAAAATGTATAGATTGATGACACTTTTATGGTTACGTTGGGAATACTTAATTAGCAATAGAGTTTTGTTAGTTGTATGTGTAGCTACACCGTTTGTTGATTTTGCTATTTTACAAGCTATCCCTATGATTCATGGCGAATTGTATTTTTTAAACATGGGACTTAGTTTGATTTATAGTATGACAGCTGGTTCTTTTACCTCAATGATGATTTCTGAAGAAAAAGAGAAGAAGAATTTAAGAACATTGATATTGAGTGGTGTTACAAAATATAATTATATAATTTCTGTCATTTCATTCCCTTTTATTTTTTCTGTTTTATCGGCTTTGTTCATGCCTGTAATTTTTGGAGTCTCTATTCCAAATTGGCTAACGTATTTTGTTGTAGTAGTATTGACTACGTTAGCATTTATTCTGTTGAATTTATCTATAGGTTTGTTTTCTAAGACCCAAACTCATGCAACATTATTTAGTATGATTGTCTTGATTATAGCTACTTTTTTGCCTATGCTTTCATCTGATATGAGCAATAAAATTATGAGTTACATCACGAGATTTTCTTTTATAGGTGCTAACACAGAATATTTTATAAAACTTGAAAAATTTCAAATATCTGAATCAAGTGTGTTTGCTTTAATTTGTTGGGTAGTTGTACTTATCTTTATTTCAAATTTTGCATTTAAATGGAACTCTCGTGAGCATTGATTTATATAATTCTTTTAGAAATAAAGAGTTTGAGTGTATTATGCTTGTTAGATAATAATTAGGCCGTTATACGGCCTAATTATTTTAAGAAGTTCTTGATAAAAAATAGAAAGGCGCACTTACACACCATAAAAAATCTGCGATATTTTTGGTGTTAAAATACTCTGGTATATGGCAAGAAAAAGTTTTGTTAGAAAATGAATTATCAAATTCTTGGGCTAAAGAGTTGTTTTTGTTAAAATAATAAAAAACACTTACCTTAATTATCGGATTTTCAAATTGATCTCGCTAAACAAAACATTCAGTATGCTGGAAGTATTGATGATGCTCTTGGGAGATAAGTTATGGAGTGTTACCAAAAAATTACTAAAATTTGAAAAATGAGTCTATTTTGCAAGATTCAAAAGTCTTAAAACCCTATTAAATCAAGGTTATAATATTTAAAAAATGTAGTTATGGAACTCAAAATCCAGTGTCCGCAAGGACGTGCCGGTTCGACCCCGGCCGCCGGTATAGTATAGAGTTAAGGAACGTTGTAAATCTTCGTTCCTTTTTTATATTATTTTTGGTATAATAATAGTTATTCAAATTTTATTTAGATTATGAAAGTGTAGGGAAGTATGTCTCGTTCTATCGATTTATTAAAACATCGGTATTTGAAAAATATTAAAGAAAATCCTGAATTGTTTGTCGGGATTGAGCTGGAATATCCTGTTGTAAACTTGGAAGGGGATGCTACAGATGTTGAAGTTATCAAGTACTTATTCCGATATTTAGTTTCTGCTTTGGATTTTACTGTCGAAAAGGTTGATGATTTTGGGACTCCTATTCAGTTAGTGGAGCCAGCAAGTCAGGATGTTATTTTATTTGAAGTTTCCTATACTACGATTGAGTTTGCATTTGGTAAGGCTGAAACAATTCAAGAGGTCGAAAATCGTTTTAATAATTATATGGATGTAATTCAGAGAAAATTAGGCGAATCCAATCATGCTATCGTTGGCTGCGGTATTCATCCCAACTGGAATAAAAATGAGAATACTCCAGTTGCTTATCCACGTTATCAGATGTTAGTGGACTATTTGAATTTGAGTAGAAATATGGCTGAATCAGACTTGCATCATTTCCCTGAATATGGTGCTTTTATCTGTGGGAGTCAGGTTCAGTTGGATGTTTCAAAGTCTAACTACTTACGAGTGATTAATGCTTTTACCCAAATTGAAGGGGCTAAGGCTTATTTACTTGCCAATTCTGAGTTTTCAGGTGAGAATTGGGATACGAAAATTTCAAGGGATATTTTCTGGGAAGAATCGATGCATGGTATATATCCAGAGAATGTTGGTGTCAATGCTAGGCTCTTTAAAGATGAGGATGATTTTTTTGATTATCTAGATCATTCTGCAATTTTTACTGCGGAACGCGATGGGCAAACCTATTATTTTTATCCGATTCAGGCAAGGGACTATTTGGCTACAACTGAAATCCAAGCATATGCTCTTAATGGGGATGAGATTCTTATTTACCCTCAAGAGAAGGATTTTGAAACTCATCGTAGTTATCAGTACCAAGACTTAACGACTCGGGGTACAGTTGAGTTTCGTAGTGTGTGTACTCAACCTCTAGAGAGAACCTTCGCTTCTGCAGCTTTTCACTTAGGATTGTTGGTTAATTTAGATAAGTTAGAAGCTTACTTAGAAACAGCGACTTTCTTTAAAGAATTTGGGCGAAATTACAAGTTTTTAAGACGACAATTTTCTAAGAAAAAGCTTACAAATGAGGAAGAAACTGCGATTATTGAATTTTCCAAACACATACTCCTGCTAGCTTGCGAAGGACTGGAGATGAGAAATAAGCAAGAAACAAGCTATTTACAGCCTTTGAAAGAAGAATTGGGCCTATAATTTCTCTTATAAAAGGAGAATTTTCTGAAAAATCATGATATAATGGATGAGACTATAGATAAAGGATAGAGAGTAATGACATTAGTTTATCAATCAACGCGTGATGCCAACAATACAGTAACTGCTAGCCAAGCTATTTTGCAAGGTTTGGCGACGGATGGTGGTTTGTTTGCACCGCTTACTTATCCAAAGGTAGATTTGGACTTTGACAAATTGAAAGATGCTTCTTACCAGGAAGTTGCTAAGTTAGTTTTGTCAGCATTTTTAGATGACTTTACAGCTGAGGAGTTGGACTACTGTATCAACAATGCCTACGATAGCAAGTTTGATATTCCAGCTATAGCGCCTTTGGTGAAATTAGACGGCCAATACAATTTGGAACTGTTCCATGGTTCAACAATTGCTTTTAAGGATATGGCCTTGTCTATTTTGCCATACTTTATGACAACAGCTGCTAAGAAGCATGGTTTGGAGAACAAGATTGTCATCTTAACAGCGACATCTGGTGATACTGGGAAAGCTGCTATGGCAGGGTTTGCGGATGTGCCTGGAACTGAGATTATCGTCTTTTATCCAAAGGATGGTGTCAGCAAGGTTCAAGAGTTGCAAATGACTACTCAGACTGGTGATAATACTCATGTTATCGCTATTGATGGTAACTTTGATGATGCTCAAACAAATGTGAAGCATATGTTTAACGATGTAGCCCTTCGTGAAAAATTGGCTGCTAACAAGTTACAATTTTCATCAGCTAACTCTATGAACATTGGTCGTTTGGTACCACAAATTGTTTATTATGTTTATGCCTACGCTCAGTTGGTTAAGACTGGTGAAATTGTGGCTGGTGAAAAGGTTAACTTCACAGTACCAACAGGAAACTTTGGAAATATCTTAGCTGCCTTTTATGCTAAGCAAATTGGTTTGCCAGTTGGCAAATTAATTTGTGCTTCAAATGACAACAATGTCTTGACAGACTTCTTCAAGACACGTGTTTACGACAAGAAACGTGAGTTTAAAGTAACAACTAGTCCATCTATGGATATCTTGGTATCTTCAAACTTAGAGCGCTTGATTTTCCATCTTTTGGGAAATGATGCGGTTAAGACAGCTGAACTCATGAATGCCTTGAATACACAAGGACAATATGAATTGACAGACTTTGATGCAGAGATTCTGGAACTCTTCGCGGCTGAATATGCGACTGAAGAAGAAACGGCAGCAGAAATCAAGCGTGTCTACGAGTCAGATTCTTATATCGAGGATCCACATACGGCGGTTGCCTCGGCAGTTTATAAGAAATACCAAGTGGCTACTGGCGATGTGACTAAGACAGTGATTGCTTCAACAGCTAGTCCTTATAAGTTCCCAGTGGTTGCAGTAGAGGCTGTAACAGGGAAAGTAGGTTTAACAGACTTTGAAGCCTTGGCTCAATTACATGAAATTTCAGGTGTTGCAGTACCACCAGCAGTTGATGGCCTTGAAACATCTCCAGTTCGTCACAAGACAACCGTGGCAGCTACTGATATGCAAGCAGCGGTGGAGGCTTATCTAGGACTTTAAGACAGAGGGAGTAAACTCGGTTGGGAAACCAACTGAGTTTCTTTTCATCAGGAGGAGAGATTGTTTAAGAAAAATAAAGACATTCTTAATATTGCATTGCCAGCTATGGGTGAAAACTTTTTGCAGATGCTCATGGGGATGGTGGATAGTTATTTGGTCGCTCACTTGGGCTTAATCGCTATTTCAGGTGTTTCAGTAGCTGGCAATATTATCACGATTTACCAGGCGATTTTCATCGCTCTGGGAGCTGCTATTTCCAGTGTTATTTCAAAAAGTTTAGGGCAGAAGAATCAGTCTAAGCTAGCCTATCATGTGACTGAGGCGTTGAAGATTACCTTACTATTAAGTTTCCTTTTAGGATCTTTGTCTATCTTTGCTGGGAAAGAGATGATAGGACTTTTGGGGACGGAGAGAGATGTAGCTGAGAGTGGTGGACTCTACCTATCCTTGGTAGGCGGATCGATTGTTCTTTTGGGCTTGATGACCAGTCTGGGTGCCTTGATTCGTGCAATGCATAATCCACGTTTGCCCCTCTATGTGAGTCTTTTATCCAATGCCTTGAATATTCTTTTTTCAAGTCTAGCTATTTTTGTTCTGGGTATGGGGATAGCTGGTGTTGCTTGGGGGACAATTCTGTCTCGTTTGGTAGGTCTTGTGATTTTATGGTTACAATTAAAACTTCCTTATGCGAAGCCAACTTTTGGACTGGATAAAGACTTACTGACTTTGGCAATACCAGCAGCTGGAGAGCGACTGATGATGCGAGCTGGAGATGTCGTGATCATTGCCTTGGTTGTTTCTTTTGGAACAGAGGTAGTTGCTGGGAATGCAGTCGGAGAAGTCTTGACCCAGTTTAACTACATGCCTGCCTTTGGCGTCGCTACGGCAACGGTCATGCTGGTGGCTCGAGCGGTTGGAGAGGATAATTGGAATAGAGTAGATAAGTTGAGTAAACAAGCCTTTTGGCTTTCTCTGGTCCTCATGTTACCCTTGACCTTCAGTATCTATGCTTTGGGTATACCACTAACTCATCTCTATACGACTGATTCTCTAGCGGTGGAGGCTAGTGTACTAGTGACACTTTTTTCACTACTTGGTACTCCTATGACGATAGGAACAGTCATCTATACAGCAGTCTGGCAGGGTTTGGGCAATGCTCGGCTTCCCTTTTATGCGACAAGTATAGGAATGTGGTGTATCCGCATTGGAACAGGATATCTGATGGGGATTGTGCTTGGTTGGGGCTTGCCCGGTATTTGGGCCGGAACCCTTTTGGATAATGGTTTTCGCTGGTTATTTCTACGCTATCGTTACCAGCGCTATGTGAGCTTGAAAGGATAGGAAATGCAAAAAACAGCTTTTATTTGGGATTTAGACGGGACTTTATTGGACTCTTACGAAGCGATTTTGTCAGGAATTGAGGAAACTTTTGCTCAGTTTTCTATTCCTTATGATAAGGAGCAGGTGAGAGAGTTTATTCTCAAGTTTTCTGTGCAGGATTTGCTGGAGAAAGTTGCGGAAGAGCGAAAACTGGATGTCGAGGTGCTAAATCAGGTGCGTGCCCAGAGTCTGGCTGAGAAGAATGCTCAGGTAGTTTTGATGCCAGGTGCGCGTGATGTGCTAGCTTGGGCAGAGGAATCAGGAATTCAGCAGTTTGTTTACACTCATAAGGGAGATAATGCTTTTGCCATTCTCAGAGATTTGGGTTTGGAATCCTATTTCACAGAGATTTTAACCAGTCAGAGTGGCTTTGCGCGGAAGCCAAGTTCAGAAGCGGCTACCTATCTGATAGACAAGCATCAGTTGAATCCTGACAATACTTATTATATAGGGGATCGGACTCTGGATGTGGAATTTGCCCAGAATAGTGGGATTCAAAGCCTCAACTTTTTAGAGTCGACTTATGAAGGTAATCACAGGATTCAAGCGTTAGCAGATATTTCCCGTATTTTTGAGGCTGAGCAATAAAAAGATTATGTCAGTTTTGTGACAGAGACCTAACAAACTATTTCAAGTAACCGAGTTTGTTACAAGGAATAGACAGTTCTATTAAATAGGCCCGAGAGGGCTTTTTTTCTGCATTTTTTGTGTTATCATAGACAGGTACTCATTTGAAAGGAATTTGAAAGAATGAAGAAAAGAATATTATTAGCCTCAACAGTAGCCTTGTCATTTGCCCCAGTATTGGCAACTCAAGCAGAAGAAGTTCTTTGGGCTGCACGTAGTGTTGAGCAAATCCAAAATGATTTGACTAAAACGGACAACAAAACAAGTTATACCGTTCAGTATGGTGATACCTTGAGCACCATTGCAGAAGCCTTGGGTGTAGATGTCACAGTTCTTGCGAATTTGAATAAAATCACTAATATGGACTTGATTTTCCCAGAAACTGTTTTGACAACGACTGTCAATGAAGCTGAAGAAGTAACAGAAGTTGAAATCCAAACTCCTCAAGCAGACTCTAGTGAAGAAGTGACAACTGCGACAGCAGATTTGACAACCAATCAAGTGACCGTAGATGATCAAACTGTTCAGGTTGCAGACCTTTCTCAACCAATTGCAGAAGCTCCAAAAGCGGTAGAAACTACAAGTACAAAAGAAGTGGCAACAAATTCAGAAGTTGCAGAGACAGTTGCTACTGTAAAAGAAGTAGCACCATCTACAAATACTTCAACGTCAGAGGAGCAAACAGCCGAGACAAGCAATGCAGTTGCAGAGGCAGCTCCTCAGGCAACAATTCCAGCTGAGAAAGAGGAAACACAAGCCAGCCCTCAAGCTGAATCAGCAGTGGAAGCAACTACAATACCAGTAGAAGAAACAGCACCTGAAACAACTGCAACAAGTTCAGAAGAAGCAAAAGAAGCCTCATCAAATGAAGCTACAACAGCAGTTTCTACTTATCAACCAGAAGAGAAGAAAACAGTTGCAACAACTTACGCAGCTCCAGCAGCGCCCGATTATGCTGGACTTGCGGTAGCGAAATCTGAAAATGCAGGCCTTCAACCACAAACAGCTGCCTTTAAAGAAGAAATTGCTAACTTGTTTGGCATCACATCCTTTAGTGGTTACCGTCCAGGAGACAGTGGAGATCACGGAAAAGGTTTGGCTATCGACTTTATGGTACCAGAAAGCTCAGAACTAGGGGATAAGATTGCGGAATACGCTATTCAAAATATGGCTAGCCGAGGAATTAGTTACATCATCTGGAAACAACGTTTCTATGCTCCATTCGATAGCAAATATGGACCAGCTAATACTTGGAACCCAATGCCAGATCGAGGTAGTGTGACAGAAAACCACTATGACCATGTTCACGTTTCAATGAATGGATAAACCAGACTTGGTAATATCATTTTTTACGAATGAGATCTAGCTTTCATGATAGGAAGCGAGTCTCGTTCGTTTTTTCTTTGTCAATTTGAATGGGAAGTTACCATCTTGTAATAATCCAAGCAACATTCTTGCAATTTATTTTACTTTGCATTATACCTGATTAGTCAACTATTGATCAATCAATAAAAAGGAGGAAGAAATGATAGAGATTCAAGATCTGCTTTATCAACTCCGCTTGTCTGAGCAAGCGAGTACGCAATTGTTTAAAAAAAAACTTGGGATTAGTTTGACACGGTATCAGATTTTACTGTTTCTGCTGAAGCATTCCCCTTGTAATCAAATAGCGGTTCAGGAGCGTTTGAAGATTGATCAGGCTGCTTTGACCCGACATTTCAAAATTCTGGGAAAGGAAGGTTTGGTGGAGCGTCATCGTAATCCTGAAAATCAGCGAGAAGTGTTGGTGGAGGCTACGAAGTATGCCAAAGAGCAGTTAGTTGTGAATCCGCCTCTGCAGCATATCAAGGTTAAGGAAGAGATGGAAAGTATCTTAACAGAGTCTGAAAGAACAGAACTCAGCCGTTTAGTAAATAAATTGGTTTTGGGTATTGAAAATATAGAAATTTAAGGAGAAATAGATGTCAATTATTACAATCATTTTAGCAACGATTGTTGCTTTGGAGCATTTTTACATTTTTTATTTGGAAAGTATTGCAACGCAATCAGATGCAACCAGTCGAGTATTTAACATGGAAAAGGAAGAACTGGCTCGTCCGTCTGTAAGTTCATTGTTTAAAAATCAAGGGATTTATAATGCTCTGTTAGGAGTCTTTCTCTTGTATGGGATTTATTTCTCACAGAATTTAGAAATTGTGACTATTTTTGTTTTATTTGTGATTGGTGCTGCGGCTTATGGCTCTCTCACAGCAGATAAGAAAATTATTTTGAAGCAAGGTGGACCAGCTATTTTGGCCTTGATTAGTATTTTTCTCTTTAAATAAACTTTAATGCCGGTCTGATCCTCTCTAGTCCTTTTCACTCCAGAATAAGGGAAATATGTTATACTTGTTTTTAAGAAAATAGTTTCATGGAATTGGTTGTAAGGAGTTAGAAATGAAAGTATTAGTGACAGGTTTTGAGCCCTTTGGAGGGGAAAAGGTCAATCCAGCTTTGGAGGCCATTAAAGGTTTACCAGCTGAAATCCATGGTGCTGAGGTCCGTTGGCTAGAAGTGCCAACAGTCTTTCACAAATCGGCCCAAGTATTGGAAGAAGAAATGAGTCGTTATCAACCGGACTTTGTCCTTTGTATCGGCCAAGCAGGTGGAAGAACCAGCTTGACACCTGAGCGAGTGGCTATAAATCAAGACGATGCACGCATTCCTGATAACGAAGGTAATCAGCCGATTGACCTTCCCATTCGTCCAGATGGTGCTCCGGCTTACTTTAGTAGTCTGCCGATTAAAGCGATGGTCCAAGCTATAAAAAAAGAGGGCTTGCCGGCCTCTGTTTCAAATACGGCAGGGACTTTTGTCTGCAATCATTTGATGTATCAGGCTCTCTATTTGGTAGAAAAGAAATTTCCACATGTTAAGGCAGGTTTTATGCACATTCCTTATATGATGGAACAGGTGGTGAATCGACCGACTACTCCAGCTATGAGTTTAGTGGATATTAGGCGAGGGATAGAAGCGGCAATCGGGGCTATTATAGAACATGGAGATCAGGATCTCAAGTTGGTAGGTGGAGAAACTCATTGATAGAAAAAAGCTTGAGGGGCCACCTTCAAGCTTTTGGACGTTTTCGAGCCAGTACTGCTCGGTAAAAAATCATTTTATTGATTTTAATGTAGGGTAGGAGTGAAAAACTAGCAATTCCAAAGGTAATCCAATTGAGGAAGTACCAAGGAAGGAGTTGTAAGTCTAGTACAAAACGCTGAAACTTATAGCCTTTCATCAGGAAACGGCTGGTTTTAAGGATTTGCCCTGGTTTAGCTTGGCCCAAGTCTAGGGTGTCACAGAGGAGAAATTCTACCTGCGAATAGGCATAGTATTGTGGAATATAGAGACTATTTCCGACAATCATCAAGAGGATACTTGCTAGAAAATAGAGACCAAAGGTCATGAGGAAACGTTCAGTTTCAACTGACGAGAGATCCAGATTAGGAAACTCAGGATGAAGGACAACGAATTTCTTGGCTAAAAAGCTACTGTAAAAGAGAAAGTAAATCCCGAGTAAACTAGGAATGCTCCATAAGAAGAGATAGAAACGTTTGAGAAGTAGAGTCAAAAAGGTTTGTGAAAAGTGCTCTTCGTTAAAGAGAGTGAGACTATTTTTGACGGATAGTTCTGTATCTGGATTCTTGATGAGTTTCAGCGTTGTATAGACTGAACTGGTCAGAAGTATTGTTCCGATAAAGGAGACTAATAGAGGAAAAAGGTAGGCTTGGAATACATGGCCAAACACGCTTAAAAAGGGTTGTTCTAAAACACTCTCGTTGATGCGCTCTAAGGGATTGAGGAAGCCAGACAAAATGATCAGCATGCTAGGTAAGAGATAGACGAGAAAGAGACGGGGATTTTCAGCCTGAAATTGTCTAGCTTGCAGACGAATGGTTTTTAAATCAATTTTTGGGTATTTCATTCTCTCATTATACACCATAGTTCGTGACAGTTCCAGCTTTTTTTGATAAAATCATACAGTATGCCCTTGGGCACAAAGTATGAACTGGGACTGTTTTTCCCAGCTTCGGAGGTAAAAAATGTCAGATTCACCAATCAAATATCGTTTGATTAAGAAAGAAAAACACACGGGAGCTCGTCTGGGAGAAATCATCACTCCCCACGGTACCTTCCCAACACCTATGTTTATGCCAGTTGGGACACAAGCCACTGTCAAAACTCAGTCGCCTGAAGAATTGAAGGAGATGGGTTCGGGAATTATCCTGTCAAACACCTATCATCTCTGGCTTCGTCCTGGAGATGAACTCATCGCACGCGCAGGTGGTCTCCACAAGTTCATGAATTGGGACCAGCCTATCTTGACAGATAGTGGTGGTTTTCAGGTTTATTCCTTAGCAGATAGCCGTAATATCACAGAAGAAGGAGTAACCTTTAAAAACCATCTCAATGGTTCTAAGATGTTCTTGTCCCCAGAAAAAGCCATTTCTATTCAGAATAATTTGGGCTCAGACATCATGATGTCCTTTGACGAATGTCCTCAGTTTTATCAACCTTACGACTACGTTAAGAAATCAATCGAGCGTACCAGCCGTTGGGCTGAGCGTGGTTTGAAGGCTCACCGTCGTCCGCATGACCAAGGGTTATTTGGGATTGTGCAGGGGGCTGGATTTGAAGATCTTCGCCGTCAATCGGCTCACGACCTTGTCAGCATGGATTTCCCAGGCTACTCTATTGGTGGTTTAGCAGTTGGAGAAACCCACGAAGAGATGAATGCCGTCTTGGACTTCACAACCCAACTGCTACCTGAAAATAAACCTCGCTATTTGATGGGTGTGGGAGCGCCAGATAGCTTGATTGATGGGGTGATTCGTGGTGTAGATATGTTTGACTGTGTCTTGCCGACTCGTATCGCTCGTAATGGGACTTGTATGACCAGTCAGGGACGTTTGGTTGTCAAAAATGCCCAGTTTGCTGAGGACTTTACACCACTGGATCCTGAGTGTGATTGCTACACATGTAAGAACTATACACGCGCCTACCTTCGTCACCTGCTCAAGGCTGATGAAACCTTTGGTATTCGCTTGACTAGCTATCACAATCTTTACTTCTTGCTTAACCTGATGAAGCAAGTGCGACAAGCCATTATGGATGACAATCTCTTGGAGTTCCGTGAGTATTTTGTTGAAAAATATGGCTATAATAAATCAGGGCGTAATTTTTAAACTGGAATTGATATAAGCTAAAAATCCTAAGTTTTCTCTTAGGATTTTTCTTCTTTTTTTGATAGAATAAAGTGTACAATGAAAGGAAGAATAAACTCGTATGCGCATTAAATGGTTTTCCTTGATTAGGATTACAGGTTTACTTTTGGTACTCTTGTATCACTTCTTTCAGACCATCTTTCCAGGAGGATTTTTCGGGGTAGATGTCTTTTTCACATTTTCAGGTTTCTTGATCACGGCTCTACTCATCGAAGAATTTTCTAAAAATCATGAAATTGATTTGCTTGGATTTTTTAGAAGACGCTTTTATCGGATTGTGCCACCTGTGGTTTTGATGGTCTTGGTGACCATGCCCTTTACTTTCTTGGTTCGTCAAGACTATGTAGCTGGAATTGGCGGTCAGATTGCGGGTGTCTTAGGCTTTATGACTAACTTCTATGAACTTCTAACAGGTGGGAGTTATGAATCACAGTTCATTCCTCACTTGTTTGTTCATAATTGGAGCTTGGCCGTTGAGGTTCACTACTATATCCTCTGGGGATTGGCAGTTTGGTTCTTATCCAAACAGGCTAAATCAAATGGTCAATTGAAGGGGATGGTTTTTCTCTTATCAGCTGCTGCCTTTTTAATCAGCTTCTTCTCCATGTTTATTGGTAGTTTTCTAGTGACCTCTTATTCCTCTGTTTACTTCTCCAGTTTAACTCATGTCTATCCATTCTTTTTGGGAAGTATCCTAGCAACGATTGTAGGCGTTCGTCAGACGACTTCCCTCGTCAAGCAGTTGGATAAAATCTGGGATTTACGCAAGACCCTTTTGGTTTTTGGGGGAGGTTTTGGATTCTTACTCATTTTGACCTTCTTTGTCAAATTTACCTATCTCTTTGCCTATCTTATGGGCTTCTTGCTTGCCAGCCTTGCAGCCCTTGCTATGATTCTGGCGGCGCGTGTCTTACATGAAAAGACTCCTAACATGCAGGAGCCAAAGATTATCAGCTTTTTAGCAGATACTAGCTATGCGGTTTATCTTTTCCATTGGCCTTTCTACATTATTTTCTCACAGTTGACATCAAATCTTCTTGCTGTGTTACTGACTTTGATTTTTTCTTATGGATTTGCCAGCCTGTCATTTTATGTGCTGGAACCTTGGATTGCGGGAAAGAACACACCTATTATACAAGCCTTTCGTCCCCTGCCTCATATTCACACAATCCTTGCAGCAAGTACTGGAATCTTGGCCTTCATTGTCTTCTTAGTAACTTTGCTGGCACCACAAGTGGGAGCTTTTGAGACAGACTTAACTGTCAATGGCTTGAAGCAAGCTGCAACAAATATTAACCAGACCAAGGTAATGACAGAACGAGCAGAAGCTGATAGTTTAGGAATTGCTGATGGCACTATGTTAATTGGTGATTCGGTAGCACTAAGAGCTAATACAGCCTTGCAGACAGCCCTTCCTGGAGCACAGATTAATGCACAAGTCAGCAGAACAACCAAGACCGCCAACGAAATCATGCTCAACAATAGCCAGAATAAATTTCTACCAAAGATGGTGGTTATTGCAACTGGGGTAAATAATCCTGAAAATTACAAGGAAGATTGGGATAGTATCGTGAAAAATCTTCCTAAGGGGCACCATATGGTTTTGGTGACTCCTTATGAAGGAGATAAGACAAAAGAGACCTATGCCATCGTTGAGAAGGTGGCTGCCTATATGAGAGAATTGGCAGAGAAGACTCCTTACATCACGATAGCAGATTGGAATCAAGTTGCTAAAGAGCATCCAGAGATCTGGACTGGGACAGACCAAGTCCATTTTGGAAGTGACAATAGTAAAATTGAAGCAGGAGCTAAATTGTATGCAGATACCATTGCTACAGCCTTGCAAACAGCTCAAGACAAGCCAGTCAAATCAAAATAACTTGTATTAAAAAGAGAAGAGTTGGAGAAATCCAGCTCTTTTAAAATATCTCTAGAAAATAGGTCTATACCATTTACAAATGAATCAGAAAGGTTTATAATGTAATTGACATAATAAATATCAAAAGTAATCTTTTAAGGAGGTCATTATTATGCCTAATTACGTTAAAGCGGATCAGTTTTTCTATCCATTTGGCATTCGTCGCGGTGGGTACTTAGAACTTGTTGATGGCAAATTTGGGAAACATGTGGATCAAATTCCTGAAGGAGCAGAGGTTCTTGACTATACTGGTTATAGCATTGCACCAGGTCTTGTGGATACTCATATTCATGGATATGCAGGTGTAGATGTGATGGACAACAACATTGAAGGTACATTGCATACTATGAGTGAAGGACTTCTTAGTACCGGTGTTACCAGTTTCTTGCCCACAACTTTAACAGCCACTTATGAGCAATTGCTTGCAGTCACTGAAAATCTTGGAAACCATTATAAAGAAGCAACAGGTGCTAAGATTCGTGGGATTTATTATGAAGGTCCATATTTCACAGAAACTTTTAAGGGGGCACAAAATCCAACTTATATGAGAGACCCGGGTGTTGAGGAGTTTCATTCTTGGCAGGATGCTGCAAAAGGGATGCTAAATAAAATCGCTATTGCACCAGAACGTGATGGGGTGGAAGATTTTGTACGTACTATTACAGGTGAAGGTGTGACAGTTGCACTTGGACACTCAGATGCGACATTTGAACAAGCTAAGAAGGCAGTTGATGCTGGAGCTAGTGTATGGGTACATGCCTATAATGGGATGCGTGGTTTAACACACCGCGAACTAGGTATGGTAGGAGCTATGTATGAGCTCCCACATACTTACGCAGAATTGATTTGTGATGGTTATCACGTAGATCCAAAAGCTTGTGAGATTTTACTTAAGCAAAAGGGGACAGAAAACATCGCTCTTATTACGGACTGTATGACAGCTGGTGGGCTTGAAGACGGTGACTATATGTTGGGAGAATTCCCTGTTGTAGTAGCAAATGGAACTGCACGTCTCAAATCTACTGGTAATTTGGCAGGTTCTATCCTCAAACTTAAAGATGGTATGAGAAATGTAGTCGAGTGGGGTATTGCGAATCCGCATGAAGCAGTCATGATGGCCAGCCTCAACCCAGCTAAATCCGTTCACATTGACGATGTCTGTGGTCAAATCCGTGAAGGCTACGACGCAGACTTTATCGTATTAGATAAAGATTTGGAATTGGTAGCAACCTACCTAGACGGTGTGAAACGTTATCAAGCATAAGATAGAAAGCAGAAGTTAGAGATTAGCTTCTGCTTTTTTATCTATATTGCTTTACCGGTAAATAAAAAAGTTAAAAAAAATCACAAAAATTCTTGAATAAACAAATGAAAAGGCTTACAATTATATTATAAATAGTACAAATAAAAAACGGAGGAGTACATTATGAAAGCCTATACTTATGTTAAACCAGGACTTGCTTCTTTTGTTGACGTAGACAAACCAGTTATTCGCAAGCCAACTGACGCTATTGTGCGTATCGTAAAAACCACTATTTGTGGAACAGACCTCCATATTATCAAAGGGGATGTTCCCGCTTGCCAAAGTGGTACCATTCTTGGTCACGAAGGGATTGGGATTGTTGAAGAAGTTGGAGAAGGAGTTTCGAATTTCAAAAAAGGCGACAAGGTCTTGATTTCTTGTGTCTGTGCCTGTGGTAAATGCTACTACTGTAAAAAAGGAATTTATGCCCACTGTGAAGACGAAGGGGGCTGGATTTTCGGTCACTTGATTGATGGTATGCAGGCTGAATATCTACGTGTCCCTCATGCAGATAACACTCTTTACCATACTCCAGAAGACTTGTCAGATGAAGCCTTGGTTATGCTATCAGATATTCTACCTACTGGATATGAAATTGGTGTCTTAAAAGGGAAAGTAGAACCTGGTTGCAGCGTAGCTATTATTGGTTCAGGACCAGTTGGATTGGCAGCTCTTTTGACAGCTCAATTCTATTCACCAGCTAAATTGATTATGGTGGACTTAGATGATAACCGCTTGGAAACTGCTGTATCATTTGGTGCGACTCATAAGGTTAATTCTTCAGACCCTGAAAAAGCGATTAAAGAAATTTATGATTTGACAGATGGTCGTGGTGTGGATGTCGCTATCGAAGCTGTTGGTATTCCTGCAACATTTGATTTCTGTCAAAAGATTATAGGTGTAGACGGAACGGTTGCCAACTGTGGTGTGCATGGTAAACCAGTTGAATTCGATTTAGATAAACTTTGGATTCGCAACATCAATGTAACAACTGGTTTGGTATCTACAAATACAACTCCACAATTGTTGAAAGCACTTGAAAGTCATAAGATTGAACCAGAAAAATTGGTAACTCACTATTTCAAACTCAGTGAAATTAAAAAAGCCTACGAAGTCTTCAGTAAGGCAGCAGACCACCATGCCATTAAGGTCATCATTGAAAACGATATTTCAGAAGCTTAAGTAGTAAAAACATTTTGGAACATAAGTAAATAGAAATTCAGTCATCCATCAGATGGCTGGATTTTTTATCGAGAAATTAAGAAATGAGCATATTTCTTTCCTTGTCTGGCGGAATTGGTTATAATATACGGTACAAAGGAATGAATGAATATGTATCGTGTTATAGAAATGTACGGAGATTTTGAACCGTGGTGGTTCTTAGAAGGTTGGGAAGAAGATATTGTAGCAAGTAAGAAATTTGACCAGTATTATGATGCTCTCAAATACTACAAAACTTGCTGGTTTAGATTGGAACAAGAATCCCCTCTTTATAAAAGTAGAAGTGATTTGATGACCATTTTTTGGGATCCAGAAGACCAACGCTGGTGTGATGAATGTGACGAGTATTTACAACAATACCATTCTTTGGCTCTTTTACAGGATGAGCAGGTTATCCCAGATGAAAAATTACGTCCAGGCTATGAAAAACAAACTGGTAAGGAAAGGCACCGTTCTTGCCGTATGAAATTAAAATAGAGAAAAAGTAACTTTTTTGGAGTTGCTTTTTTTATTTTTCCAAATCTTTGCGAATAGTATAGGTGAGGAGGTAAGTATGGTTCAAGAAATTGCACAAGAAATTATTCGTTCGGCTCGGAAAAAAGGGGCGCAAGACATTTATTTTGTCCCCAAGTTAGACGCCTATGAGCTTCATATGAGGGTAGGAGACGAGCGCTGTAAAATCGGTTGTTATGATTTTGAAAAATTTGCGGCAGTCATCAGTCACTTTAAGTTTGTGGCGGGTATGAATGTAGGAGAAAAGCGACGTAGTCAACTTGGTTCCTGTGATTATGCCTATGACCAGAAGATGGCATCTCTACGTCTATCTACTGTAGGCGATTATCGAGGACATGAGAGTTTAGTCATTCGCTTGTTGCACGATGAGGAGCAAGACTTACATTTTTGGTTTCAGGATATTGGAGAACTGGGTAAGCAGTACAGGCAACGGGGACTCTATCTTTTTGCTGGTCCAGTCGGCAGTGGCAAGACGACCCTAATGCATGAATTGGCTAAATCTCTCTTTAAAGGACAGCAAGTTATGTCCATCGAAGATCCTGTTGAAATCAAGCAGGACGACATGCTTCAGTTGCAGTTGAACGAAGCAATCGGGCTAACCTATGAAAATCTCATCAAACTTTCTTTGCGTCATCGACCAGATCTCTTGATTATCGGAGAAATTCGAGACAGCGAGACGGCGCGTGCAGTAGTCAGAGCTAGTTTGACAGGGGCGACAGTCTTTTCAACCATTCATGCCAAGAGTATTCGAGGTGTTTATGAGCGCCTGCTGGAGTTGGGTGTGAGTGAGGAGGAATTGGCAGTCGTTCTGCAAGGAGTCTGCTACCAGAGATTAATCGGGGGAGGAGGAATCGTTGACTTTGCAAACAAAGACTATCAAGAACACCAGCCAACTAGTTGGAATGAACAGATTGACCAGCTTCTTAAAGACGGACATATCACAAGCCTTCAAGCTGAAACGGAAAAAATTAGCTACATCTAAGCAAAAAAATATCATCACTTTGTTTAACAATCTCTTTTCCAGCGGTTTTCATCTGGTAGAGACTATCTCCTTTTTAGATAGGAGTGCCTTGTTGGACAAGCAGTGTGTGACCCAGATGCGTACAGGCTTGTCTCAGGGGAAATCATTCTCAGAAATGATGGAAAGTTTGGGATTTTCAAGTGCCATTGTCACTCAGTTATCCCTAGCTGAAGTTCATGGAAATCTCCACCTGAGTTTGGGAAAGATAGAAGAGTATCTAGACAATCTTGCCAAGGTCAAGAAAAAATTAATTGAAGTAGCGACCTATCCCTTGATTTTGCTAGGTTTTCTTCTCTTAATCATGCTGGGGCTACGGAACTACCTACTCCCACAACTGGATAGTAGCAATATTGCCACTCAAATCATTGGCAATCTGCCACAAATTTTTCTAGGAATGGTAGGGTTTGTTTCCATACTTGCCCTTTTAGCACTAACTTTTTATAAAAGAAGCTCTAAGATGCGCGTCTTTTCTATCTTAGCACGCCTTCCCTTTCTTGGAATCTTTGTGCAGACCTATTTGACAGCCTATTATGCGCGTGAATGGGGGAATATGATTTCGCAGGGGATGGAGTTGACGCAGATTTTTCAGATCATGCAGGAACAAGGTTCCCAACTCTTTAAAGAAATCGGTCGAGATTTGGCTCAAGCCCTACAAAATGGTCAGGAATTTTCTCAGACGATAGGAACCTATCCTTTCTTTAAAAAGGAGTTGAGTCTCATCATTGAGTATGGGGAAGTCAAGTCCAAGCTGGGTAGTGAGTTGGAAATCTATGCTGAAAAAACTTGGGAGGCCTTTTTTACCCGAGTCAACCGCACCATGAATCTGGTGCAGCCACTGGTTTTCATCTTTGTGGCACTGATTATCGTTTTACTTTATGCGGCAATGCTCATGCCCATGTATCAAAATATGGAGGTAAATTTTTAACATGAAAAAAATGATGACATTCTTGAAAAAAGCTAAGGTTAAAGCTTTTACACTTGTGGAGATGTTGGTGGTCTTACTCATCATCAGTGTGCTTCTATTACTCTTTGTACCTAATCTGACCAAGCAAAAAGAAGCGGTCAATGACAAAGGAAAAGCTGCTGTTGTTAAGGTGGTGGAAAGCCAGGCAGAGCTTTATAGCTTGGATAAAAATGAAGATGCTAGCCTAAGCAAGTTACAAGCAGATGGGCGAATCACAGAAGAACAGGCTAAAGCTTATAAAGAATACCATGCTAAACAAAATACCAGTCAAACCGTTGCAGATTAAGGCCTTTACCATGCTGGAAAGTCTCTTGGTTTTGGGTCTTGTGAGTATCCTTGCCTTGGGTTTGTCAGGCTCTGTCCAGTCCACTTTTGCAGCGGTAGAGGAGCAGATTTTCTTTATGGAGTTTGAAGAACTCTATCGGGAAACCCAAAAACGCAGTGTAGCTAGTCAGCAAAAGACTAGTCTAAACTTAGATGGGCAGACGATTAGCAATGGCAGTCAAAAGCTGACAGTTCCTAAAGGAATTCAGGCACCATCAGGCCAAAGTATTACATTTGACCGAGCTGGGGGCAATTCGTCCCTAGCTAAGGTTGAATTTCAGACCAGTAAAGGAGCGATTCGTTATCAATTATATTTAGGAAATGGAAAAATTAAACGCATTAAGGAAACAAAAAATTAGGGCAGTGATTTTACTGGAAGCAGTAGTTTCTTTAGCTATCTTTGCCAGCATTGCAACCCTCTTTTTGGGACAAATTCAGAAAAATAGGCAAGAAGAAGCAAAAATCTTGCAAAAGGAAGAAGTCTTGAGGGTAGCTAAGATGGCTTTGCAGACAGGTCAAAATCAAGTAAACATAAATGGAGTTGAGATTCAGGTGTTTTCTAGTGAAAAGGGATTGGAGGTCTACCATGGTTCAGAACAGTTGTTGGCTATCAAAGAGCCATAAGGTCAAGGCTTTTACCTTGTTGGAATCCTTGATTGCCCTCATTGTCATCAGTGGAAGCTTACTTCTCTTTCAAGCCATGAGTCAGCTCCTTATTTCAGAAGTTCGCTACCAGCAACAAAGCGAGCAAAAAGAGTGGCTCTTGTTTGTGGATCAGCTGGAGACAGAATTAGACCGTTCACAGTTCGAAAAAGTGGAGGGCAATCGCATCTATATGAAGCAGGATGGTAAGGACATCGCCATCGGTAAGTCAAAATCAGATGATTTTCGGAAAACCGATGCCAGTGGACGGGGTTATCAGCCGATGGTTTATGGCCTCAAATCTGCGCAGATTACAGAGGACAATCAACTGGTTCGTTTTCGTTTCCAGTTCCAAAAAGGCTTAGAAAGGGAGTTCATCTATCGTGTGGAAAAAGAAAAAAGTTAAGGCAGGTGTTCTCCTCTATGCAGTCACCATGGCAGCCATCTTTAGTCTTTTGTTACAATTTTACTTGAACCGACAAGTCGCCCACTATCAAGAATATGCTTTAAATAAAGAAAAATTGGTTGCTTTTGCTATGGCCAAGCGAACCAAAGATAAGGTTGATAAGGAAAGTGGGGAACAGGTCTTTAATCTAGGTCAGGTAAGCTATCAAAACAAGAAAACTGGCTTGGTGACGACGGTTCGTACACCTAAGAGTCAATATGAGTTTCTGTTTCCTTCAGTCAAAATCAAAGAAGAGAAAATAGAGAAAAAGGAAGAGGTAGCGACCGATTCAAGCGAAAAAGTGGAGAAGAAAAAATCAGAAGAGAAGGTCGAAAAGAAAGATAATTCTTAGCCAATCAAGCTACTTTGTGTTAAACTAAAAGCATGAAACATGATTTTAACCACAAAGCAGAAACTTTTGATTCCCCTAAAAATATCTTCCTTGCAAACTTGGTTTGTCAAGCAGTCGAGAAACAGATTGATCTTCTATCAGACAAAGAAATTTTGGATTTCGGTGGAGGGACGGGTCTATTAGCCTTGCCCCTAGCCAAGCAGGCTAAATCAGTCACTCTTATAGACATTTCTGAGAAAATGCTGGAGCAAGCTCGCTTGAAAGCGGAGCAGCAAGAAATTAAGAATATCCAGTTTTTGGAGCAAGATTTACTGGCAAATCCCTTGGAGCAAGAATTTGAACTCATTGTTGTTTGTCGGGTTCTTCACCATATGCCTGATTTGGATGCGGCTCTCTCACTGTTTCATCAACATTTGAAGGAAGATGGACAACTCCTACTTGCTGATTTTACTAAGACAGAAGCTAACCATCATGGATTTGAATTGGTTGAACTGGAAAACAAGCTAGCCCAGTTTGGTTTTTCATCTGTGCATAGTCAGATCCTCTATAGCGCTGAAGACCTGTTTCAAGGAAATTACTCAGAACTCTTTTTAACAGTAGCCCAAAAATCACTCGCCTAGTCAGGGAGTGATTTTTCTATAAGGATGGAAAAAAGAAGGGAAATTTGATAAGATAGGAATATGGATTTTGAAAAAATTGAACAAGCTTATACGTATTTACTAGAGAATGTCCAAGTCATCCAAAGTGATTTGGCGACCAACTTTTATGACGCCCTGGTGGAGCAAAACAGCATCTATTTGGATGGTGAGACTGAGTTAGAGCAGGTCAAGGAGAACAATCATGCCCTTAAACGCTTAGCGCTACGCAAAGAAGAATGGCTCAAAACCTACCAGTTTCTCTTGATGAAGGCTGGGCAGACAGAGCCCCTACAGGCCAATCACCAGTTTACACCAGATGCCATTGCTTTACTTTTGGTGTTTATTGTGGAAGAGTTGTTTAAAGAGAAGGAGATTACGATCCTCGAAATGGGTTCTGGGATGGGAATTTTGGGCGCTACTTTCTTGACCTCGCTTGATAAAAAGGTGGATTACTTGGGAATGGAAGTGGATGATTTGCTGATTGATTTGGCGGCTAGCATGGCAGATGTAATTGGTTTGCAGGCTGGCTTTGTCCAAGGAGATGCCGTTCGTCCACAAATGCTCAAAGAAAGCGATGTGGTCATCAGCGACTTGCCTGTCGGCTATTATCCTGATGATGCCGTTGCGTCGCGCCATCAAGTTGCTTCTAGTCAAGAACATACCTACGCCCATCACTTGCTCATGGAACAAGGACTTAAGTACCTCAAGTCAGATGGATACGCTATTTTTCTCGCTCCGAGTGATTTGTTGACCAGCCCTCAAAGTGACTTGTTGAAAGGCTGGTTGAAAGAGGAGGCGAATCTAGTTGCCATGATTAGTTTGCCTGAAAATCTCTTTGCTAATGCTAAACAATCTAAGACTATTTTTATCTTACAGAAGAAAAGTGAAACAGCAGTAGATCCTTTTGTTTATCCACTTGCTAGTTTGCAAGATGCAAGTGTTTTAATGAAATTTAAAGAAAATTTTCAAAAATGGACTCAAGGTACTGAAATATAAAATAGATTTTGTTATAATAGATGAAAACGCTTAAAAAGGGGTATCATGTTATGACAAAAACAATTGCAATCAATGCGGGAAGTTCAAGTTTGAAATGGCAATTATATTTAATGCCAGAAGAAAAAGTATTGGCGAAAGGGTTGATTGAACGTATCGGTTTGAAAGATTCAATTTCAACTGTAAAATTTGATGGCCGTTCTGAACAACAAATTTTGGATATCGAAAATCATACACAAGCTGTTAAAATTTTATTGGATGATTTGATTCGTTTCGATATTATCAAGGCTTATGACGAGATTACAGGTGTTGGACATCGTGTTGTTGCAGGTGGAGAATATTTCAAAGAATCAACAGTCGTTGAGGGAGATGTTTTAGAAAAAGTTGAAGAGTTGAGCTTGTTGGCTCCTCTCCACAATCCAGCCAATGCAGCAGGTGTTCGTGCCTTCAAGGAATTGTTGCCAGACATTACTAGTGTAGTTGTTTTTGATACTTCATTCCACACAAGTATGCCAGAGAAAGCTTATCGCTACCCTCTCCCAACAAAATATTACACAGAAAACAAGGTTCGTAAATATGGTGCCCACGGTACAAGCCATCAGTTTGTAGCAGGAGAAGCAGCAAAACTCTTGGGACGTCCATTAGAGGATTTGAAATTGATTACTTGCCACATCGGTAATGGTGCTTCTATTACAGCAGTTAAGGGCGGTCAATCTGTTGATACTTCAATGGGATTCACTCCACTTGGTGGTGTGATGATGGGAACACGTACAGGAGATATTGACCCAGCTATCATTCCTTACTTAATGCAATATACAGAGGACTTTAACACTCCTGAAGACATTAGTCACGTTCTTAATCGTGAATCAGGACTAATGGGGGTTTCAGGTAAATCTAGTGATATGCGTGATGTGATTACTGCTATGGAAGAAGGGGACCACGATGCCACTTTGGCTTATGAAATGTATGTTGACCGTATCCAAAAACATATCGGTCAATACCTTGCAGTCCTAAATGGAGCAGATGCTATTATCTTTACTGCAGGTATCGGTGAAAATGCAGCAAACGTACGTGAAGATGTTATCTCAGGTATCTCTTGGTTTGGCTGTGATGTTGACCCAGAAAAGAACGTCTTTGGCGTGACAGGAGACATCTCAACAGAGGCAGCGAAAATCCGTGTTTTGGTTATTCCAACTGATGAAGAATTGGTCATTGCCCGTGACGTTGAACGCTTGAAAAAATAACTAAAATCAGAAAAAATATTCCGTACAAGGAGTTGGGAAAGTGATTTTTCCAGCTTCTTTTTCTGATGAAATTGTCCCAAACCTTGCTATGATTGGCTTTTTTGAAAAATATGGTATAATAGTAGTAATTTAATAGATGGAGTTGAGTTTTGAAGAAAAACTTTCGTGTAAAAAGAGAGAAAGATTTTAAGGCGATTTTCAAGGAGGGGACAAGTTTTGCCAATCGCAAGTTTGTTGTCTACCAACTAGAAAATCAGAAAAATCATTTTCGAGTAGGTCTATCAGTTAGCAAAAAACTGGGGAATGCCGTCACTAGAAATCAAATTAAGCGACGGATTCGGCATATTATCCAGAATGCAAAAGGGAGTCTGGTAGAAGATGTCGATTTTGTTGTCATTGCTCGAAAAGGGGTCGAAACCTTGGGATACGCAGAGATGGAGAAAAATCTACTCCACGTATTAAAATTATCAAAGATTTACCAGGAAGGAAATGGGAGTGAAAAAGAAACTACAGTTGACTAGTTTGCTAGGACTGTCTCTATTGATCATGACAGCCTGTGCGACTAATGGGACAACTAGCGATATTACAGCCGATTCGGCTGATTTTTGGAGTAAATTTGTTTACTTCTTTGCGGAAATCATTCGCTTTTTATCGTTTGATATCAGTATCGGAGTGGGGATTATCCTCTTTACGGTCTTGATTCGTACAGTTCTCTTGCCAGTCTTCCAAGTGCAAATGGTGGCTTCCAGAAAAATGCAGGAAGCTCAACCACGCATTAAGGCGCTTCGAGAACAATATCCAGGTCGTGATATGGAAAGCAGAACCAAGCTAGAGCAAGAAATGCGTAAAGTCTTTAAAGAAATGGGTGTCAGACAGTCAGATTCTCTTTGGCCGATTTTGATTCAGATGCCGGTTATCTTGGCTTTGTTCCAAGCTCTATCAAGAGTTGACTTTTTAAAGACAGGTCATTTCTTATGGATTAACCTTGGTGGTGTGGATACAACACTTGTTCTTCCGATTTTAGCAGCTGCATTCACCTTTTTAAGTACTTGGTTGTCCAATAAAGCCTTGTCTGAGCGAAATGGCGCTACGACTGCGATGATGTATGGGATTCCAGTCTTAATCTTTATCTTTGGGGTTTATGCTCCGAGCGGAGTCGCTCTCTACTGGGCAGTGTCCAATGCTTATCAAGTCTTGCAAACCTATTTCTTGAATAATCCATTCAAGATTATCGCAGAGCGCGAGGCGGTAGTTCAGGCACAGAAAAATTTGGAAAATAGAAAAAGAAAAGCCAAGAAAAAGGCTCAGAAAACGAAATAATAAGGAGGAATCTGGTAATGGTAGTATTTACAGGTTCAACTGTTGAAGAAGCAATCCAGAAAGGATTGAAAGAATTAGATATCCCAAGACTGAAGGCTCATATCAAAGTCATTTCTCGTGAAAAAAATGGCTTTCTTGGTTTATTTGGTAAAAAACCAGCTCAAGTTGATATTGAAGCTATTAGTGAAACAACGGTCATTAAAGCTAATCAGCAGGCTGTAAAGGGTGTTCCTAAAGAAATTAACGAACAAAATGAACCAGTCAAAACAGTCAGTCAAGCGACTGTTGATTTAGGGCATGTTGTAGAAGCAATTAAAAAGATTGAAGAAGAAGGCCAAGGGGTTTCTGATGAAGTTAAGGCTGAAATTTTGAAAAATGAAAAACATGCTAACACCATTTTAGAAGAAACTGGGCATATTGAGATTTTAAATGAATTACAGCTTGAAGAAGCTGGTTTCGGGGAAGAAGTAGAAACTCCTATTGTTGAGAGTCGAGCTGAACAAACTGAAAGTCAAGAATTAGAAGATTTGGGCTTAAAAGTGGAACCGAGCTTTGACATTGAACAAGTAGCTACGGAAGTAACGACTTATGTCCAAACAATCATTGATGATATGGATGTTGAGGCGACGATTTCAAATGATTATAACCGTCGTAGCATCAATTTACAAATTGATACAAATGAGCCAGGGCGTATTATCGGTTATCATGGTAAAGTATTGAAAGCCTTGCAGTTATTGGCTCAAAATTATCTTTATAACCGCTATTCAAGAACCTTCTACATTACTATTAATGTCAATGATTATGTTGAACATCGTGCAGAAGTCTTGCAGACCTATGCGCAAAAATTGGCGACTCGTGTTTTAGAAGAAGGACGTAGTCATCAAACAGATCCTATGTCAAATAGTGAACGCAAGATTATTCATCGTATTATTTCACGTATGGATGGCGTGACTAGTTACTCTGAGGGTGATGAGCCAAATCGTTATGTTGTCGTAGATACAGAATAAGTAAAATCAGGGTTATCCTGATTTTTTGCTAGCTGGAGGAGATTAAACTAATGTTGAATAAGATAAGAGACTATTTAGACTTTGCTGGTTTGCAGTACCGTAATCCTGATAAGGCGGGAGCAGAGCGAGAGAAGATGCTGGCATTTCGCCACAAAGGTCAAGAGGCACGAAAGACTTTTACAGAACTGGCTAAAGCCTTTCAAGCAAGCCATCCAGAATGGCAACTCCAACAGACTAGCCAGTGGATGAATCAGGCGCAACGTTTACGACCACATTTTTGGGTTTATATACAGAGAGACGGACAAATGACAGAGCCAATGCTGGCCTTACGTTTGTACGGGACATCTACTGATTTTGGAATTTCTTTAGAAGTCAGTTTCATTGAGCGCAAGAAAGATGACCAAACTCTAGGCAAGCAAGCCAAAGTTTTAGAAATTCCAACCGTTGAAGGGATTTATTATCTAGTCTACTCTGATGGTCAAAGTCAACGGTGGGAGGCGAGCGAAGAAAATCGTCAGGTCTTAGTCGAGAAGGTAGGCGGTCAAGAAATCCGAAAAGTGTTAGTTAAAGTAGATGTTTCTTTTGTAGAAACTCAATCATTAGAAGTGATTTTAGAAAAATTAGAAGATGCTTATGAACGCTTACTTCCCTACTATCAGGCGACAAGAGAGTAGAAAATAGGAGACTTATCTAGCGTCGAATTGTTTAATTGCTATTCTATGTATTTTTTCATATAATAGTAAAATAGAATGTGTGATTCACTAATCACCTCAAATAGAAAGGAAATTCTATGTCAAATCTATCTGTTAATGCAATTCGTTTCCTAGGTATTGACGCCATTAATAAAGCCAACTCAGGTCACCCAGGTGTGGTTATGGGAGCAGCTCCGATGGCTTACAGCCTCTTTACAAAACAACTTCGTATCAATCCAGCTCAACCAAACTGGATTAACCGTGACCGTTTTATTCTTTCAGCAGGTCATGGTTCAATGCTTCTTTATGCTCTTCTTCACCTTTCTGGTTTTGAAGATGTTAGTATGGATGAGATCAAGAGCTTCCGTCAATGGGGTTCAAAAACACCAGGTCACCCAGAATTTGGCCATACAGCAGGAATTGATGCTACAACAGGTCCTCTAGGTCAAGGGATTTCAACTGCCACTGGTTTTGCCCAGGCAGAACGATTCTTGGCAGCCAAATATAACCGCGAAGGCTACAATATCTTTGACCACTATACTTATGTTATCTGTGGAGACGGAGACTTGATGGAAGGTGTCTCAAGCGAGGCAGCTTCATACGCAGGCTTGCAAAAACTAGACAAGTTGGTTGTTCTTTATGATTCAAATGACATTAACTTGGATGGTGAGACAAAGGATTCCTTTACAGAAAGTGTTCGTGACCGTTATAATGCCTATGGTTGGCATACTGCCTTGGTTGAAGATGGAACAGATTTAGAAGCAATCCATGCTGCTATCGAAACAGCTAAAGCTTCAGGCAAACCATCTTTGATTGAAGTGAAGACGGTTATTGGATATGGTTCTCCAAACAAACAAGGAACTAATGCTGTACACGGTGCTCCTCTTGGAGCAGATGAAACTGCAGCAACTCGCCAAGCACTTGGTTGGGAATACGAACCATTTGAAATCCCAGAACAAGTATATGCTGATTTCAAAGAACATGTTGCAGACCGTGGTGCATCAGCTTATCAAACTTGGACTAAATTAGTTGCTGATTATAAAGAAGCTCACCCAGAATTGGCTGCAGAAGTAGAGGCTATCATCGATGGACGTGATCCAGTTGAAGTGACTCCAGCAGACTTCCCAGCCTTAGAAAATGGCTTCTCTCAAGCAACTCGTAACTCGAGTCAGGATGCTTTGAACGTTGTGGCAGCTAAGTTACCAACCTTCTTAGGTGGATCAGCTGACCTAGCTCACTCAAACATGACTTATATCAAGACTGATGGACTTCAAGATGATACCAATCGCTTGAACCGTAACATTCAGTTTGGTGTTCGTGAATTTGCTATGGGAACAATCTTGAACGGGATGGCTCTTCACGGTGGACTTCGTGTATACGGTGGAACTTTCTTCGTCTTCTCTGACTATGTGAAGGCAGCTGTTCGCTTGTCAGCCTTACAAGGACTTCCTGTGACTTATGTCTTTACCCACGATTCTATTGCGGTTGGGGAAGACGGTCCGACTCACGAACCAGTTGAGCATTTAGCAGGTCTTCGTGCCATGCCAAATCTGAATGTTTTCCGTCCAGCAGATGCGCGTGAAACGCAAGCAGCTTGGTACCTTGCAGTGACAAGCGAAAAAACACCAACTGCCCTTGTATTGACACGTCAAAACTTGACTGTTGAAGAAGGAACAGACTTCGACAAGGTTGCAAAAGGTGCTTATGTTGTCTATGAAAATGCAGCAGACTTTGATACCATCTTGATTGCGACAGGTTCAGAGGTTAATCTTGCTGTCTCAGCTGCCAAAGAATTGGCTAGTCAAGGTGCAAAAGTCCGCGTAGTCAGCATGCCATCTACAGATGTCTTTGATAAACAAGATGCAGCATACAAGGAAGAAATTCTTCCAAATGCAGTTCGTCGTCGTGTCGCAGTCGAAATGGGTGCAACTCAAAACTGGTACAAATATGTTGGACTAGATGGTGCCGTTCTAGGTATTGATACCTTCGGAGCCTCTGCTCCAGCACCAAAAGTATTGGCAGAATATGGCTTTACTGTTGAAAATCTTGTAAAAGTCGTTCAAAACTTGAAATAATCCTAAAAATCAGGGCGCAAGCTCTGGTTTTTCTTACTAGAAAAGCAAGGTACAATCTTGTAAAAGTAGCTGAAATTTGATATAGTAGTCCTATGTAAAAGACAAAGGAGAAGAAAATGAATCCAAATTATACATTTTTAATTATGCTTGTAGCGATGTTTGCCTTGATGTTCTTTATGCAACGCTCTCAAAAGAAACAAGCACAAAAACGTATGGAAAGCTTAAATAAACTACAAAAAGGCTATGAAGTGATTACAATCGGTGGACTTTACGGAACAGTCGATGAAGTAGATACTGAGAAGAGAACGATTGTTCTTGATGTAGATGGAGTTTACTTGACTTTTGAACTAGCTGCTATCAAGACCGTATTACCGCTGAAAGAAACAGCTTCACTAGAAGGCGCAATTGAAAAATAAGACGGGATTACTAACTCCCGTTTTTCTATAAAAGAAAGGAAATGGGATGAAAAAACTAGTCTTTGTCTGTCTGGGGAATATTTGCCGTAGTCCTATGGCTGAGTTTGTTATGAAATCAATGACAGATAATTATGAAATCCAAAGTCGAGCGACTTCTTCTTGGGAACATGGCAATCCGATTCATAAGGGAACTCAAGGGATTTTTCAACAGTATGAGATTCCTTACGACAAAACCAAAACATCGCTTCAGATTAGTAAGGAAGATTTTGAAGCCTTTGATTATATTATCGGAATGGATGCTTCAAATGTTTCTGACTTACGTCAGATGTGTCCAGTAGACTGTCAAGATAAGATTTACTCATTTGCATCTGAAAGTGTTCCAGATCCTTGGTATACAGGAGATTTTGAGGAAACCTATCAGCGTGTTCAAGAGGGTTGTCAAGCATGGTTAGAACGTTTAGAGGAGGAGAGTGAAGATGGAAAATCTTAAGAATTTTTACGAAAAGTATCGTGTCTATCTGACTCGTCAACGTTTAGAGCTTTTGGCAGTAGTTACGATTGTTTTTTGTGCTGTGCTCGTCTTTTTTCTAAATATTCCCGGAAAAGGTGTTCTAAAGCTTGATAATGGAACCATTGTTTACGATGGCAGTCTTGTACGTGGTAAAATGAATGGACAAGGTACCATTACCTTCCAAAATGGAGACCAGTATACTGGTGGTTTCAACAATGGAGCCTTCAACGGAAAAGGTACCTTTCAATCTAAAGAAGGCTGGACCTACGAAGGTGATTTTGTAAATGGTCAGGCTGAAGGAAAAGGGAAACTAACAACAGAACAAGAAGTTGTTTATGAAGGGACTTTTAAACAAGGCGTTTTTCAACAAAAATAAAGCCTCCTTATCAAAGGAGGTATTGTTAGCATCTAAAAGTAAGCGCTTACTAGAAAATCTATCTCTTTCCAAGCTCCTCTTCCAATCAAGCTTGTGAAATAAAAAATATTTGAAATTGATTTCACAAACTCTAACGAAAAAACTTGATAAGTAAAGAAAATGATAAAAAATTCACAAGGAACTGAAAATTCTTTGTGAAATGTTTATGAAACTGTTTACAAAGTTGAAATAATGCGTTATAATAAACTTGTGAAAAAATTAACAAAGGATTAAATCCTTGAAAGCTATGGAGGAAAATATGGCTGATAAAAAAACTATGACACCAGAGGAAAAGAAACTCGCTGCTGAAAAGCATGTCGATGGGTTGGTGCAAAAAGCTCTAGTTGCCCTTGAAGAAATGCGTAAGTTGGACCAAGAGCAAGTTGACTACATCGTAGCTAAAGCGTCAGTAGCAGCTTTGGATGCCCACGGAGAATTGGCTTTACATGCCTATGAAGAAACAGGACGTGGTGTATTTGAAGATAAAGCAACTAAGAACTTGTTTGCTTGTGAACATGTAGTAAACAACATGCGTCACACTAAGACAGTTGGCGTTATCGAAGAAGACGATGTAACAGGTTTGACTCTTATCGCTGAACCAGTTGGTGTTGTTTGTGGTATCACTCCAACAACAAACCCAACATCAACAGCAATCTTTAAGGCATTGATTTCATTGAAGACACGTAATCCAATCGTCTTTGCCTTCCACCCATCAGCTCAAGAATCATCAGCTCACGCAGCTCAAATCGTTCGTGATGCTGCGATTAAAGCAGGAGCTCCTGAAAACTGTGTACAGTGGATTACTGAACCATCTATGGAAGCAACTAGTGCCCTTATGAACCACGAAGGTGTTGCAACAATCCTTGCAACAGGTGGTAATGCTATGGTTAAAGCTGCATACTCATGTGGTAAACCAGCTCTTGGGGTAGGTGCCGGAAACGTTCCAGCTTATGTTGAAAAATCAGCTAACATCCGCCAAGCTGCACACGATATCGTCATGTCTAAATCATTTGACAATGGTATGGTCTGTGCATCTGAACAAGCGGTTATCATTGATAAAGAAATTTACGATGAATTTGTAGCAGAGTTCAAATCATATCATACTTACTTTGTAAACAAAAAAGAAAAAGCACTTCTTGAAGAGTTCTGCTTCGGCGTGAAAGCAAATAGCAAAAACTGTGCTGGTGCAAAATTGAACGCTGACATCGTTGGTAAACCAGCAACTTGGATTGCAGAACAAGCAGGATTTACAGTTCCAGAAGGAACAAACATTCTTGCTGCTGAATGTAAAGAAGTTGGTGAAAATGAGCCATTGACTCGTGAAAAATTGTCACCAGTTATCGCAGTTTTGAAATCTGAAAGCCGTGAAGATGGTATTACTAAGGCTCGTCAAATGGTTGAATTTAACGGTCTTGGACACTCAGCAGCCATCCACACAGCCGATGAAGAATTGACTAAAGAATTTGGTAAAGCTGTTAAAGCTATTCGTGTTATCTGTAACTCACCTTCTACTTTCGGTGGTATCGGGGACGTTTACAATGCCTTCTTGCCATCATTGACACTCGGATGTGGTTCTTACGGACGCAACTCAGTTGGGGATAACGTTAGTGCCATTAACCTCTTGAATATCAAAAAAGTCGGAAGACGGAGAAATAACATGCAATGGATGAAACTTCCTTCAAAAACATACTTTGAACGTGATTCAATTCAATACCTTCAAAAATGTCGTGACGTTGAACGTGTCATGATCGTTACTGACCATGCCATGGTAGAGCTTGGTTTCCTTGATCGTATCATCGAGCAACTTGATCTTCGTCGCAATAAGGTTGTTTACCAAATCTTTGCTGATGTAGAACCAGATCCAGATATCACAACTGTAAACCGTGGTACTGAGATTATGCGTGCCTTCAAACCAGATACAATCATTGCTCTTGGTGGTGGATCTCCAATGGATGCTGCTAAAGTAATGTGGCTCTTCTACGAACAACCAGAAGTGGACTTCCGTGACCTTGTTCAAAAATTCATGGATATCCGTAAACGTGCCTTCAAATTCCCATTACTTGGTAAGAAGACTAAATTCATCGCAATCCCAACAACATCTGGTACAGGATCTGAAGTAACACCATTTGCCGTTATCTCTGATAAAGCAAACAACCGCAAATACCCAATCGCTGACTACTCATTGACACCAACTGTGGCAATCGTAGACCCTGCCTTGGTATTGACAGTTCCTGGAGTTGTTGCTGCGGACACTGGTATGGACGTATTGACTCACGCGACTGAAGCTTACGTATCACAAATGGCTAGCGACTACACTGACGGACTTGCACTTCAAGCCATCAAGCTTGTATTCGAAAACCTTGAAAGCTCAGTTAAGAATGCAGACTTCCACTCACGCGAGAAAATGCATAACGCTTCAACAATCGCTGGTATGGCCTTTGCTAATGCCTTCCTAGGTATTTCTCACTCAATGGCTCATAAGATTGGTGCGCAATTCCACACAATTCACGGTCGTACAAATGCTATCTTGCTTCCATACGTCATCCGCTACAACGGTACACGTCCAGCTAAGACAGCAACATGGCCTAAGTACAACTACTACCGTGCAGATGAAAAATACCAAGATATCGCACGCATGCTTGGACTTCCAGCTTCTACTCCAGAAGAAGGTGTGGAGTCTTACGCAAAAGCTGTCTACGAACTTGGTGAGCGCGTAGGTATCCAAATGAACTTCAAAGCACAAGGTATCGACGAAAAAGAATGGAAAGAACATTCACGTGAATTAGCCTTCCTTGCTTACGAAGACCAATGTTCACCAGCTAACCCACGCCTTCCAATGGTTGACCATATGCAAGAAATCATCGAAGATTCTTACTATGGTTACAAAGAAAGACCAGGACGCCGTAAATAATCGTTTATCAGCCTAGAGACAGGAATTTCCTGTCTCTTTTTTGTGAAATTGGAGTATCGAAAATAAATTTTAGCTTTCTGTTTTAGATTTTTATCTCAAAAGAAAAGTGGGAAATGACTATGTAGACAAAGAAAGACAGCAGTATAGGCTTTGAAAGAAGAAAGAAAAATAAGTAAGGTGGAGACAAAAAACAATGCCCGTACTTGCAATTAAACTTAAATAGTTATATAATAGGTTTGTTGAAAGGTGATTTGTAGTGATTCAAGTTACTCTTTTCACAATAAAAATTTCATGATTTTCATAAGGAGGAAATCACTAATGGTAGTTAAAGTTGGTATTAACGGTTTCGGACGTATCGGTCGTCTTGCTTTCCGTCGTATCCAAAACGTAGAAGGTGTTGAAGTTACTCGTATCAACGACCTTACAGATCCAGTTATGCTTGCACACTTGTTGAAATACGACACAACTCAAGGTCGTTTCGACGGTACTGTTGAAGTTAAAGAAGGTGGATTTGAAGTTAACGGTAAATTCGTTAAAGTTTCTGCTGAACGTGATCCAGAGCAAATCGACTGGGCTACTGACGGTGTAGAAATTGTTCTTGAAGCTACTGGTTTCTTTGCTAAGAAAGAAGCAGCTGAAAAGCACCTTAAAGGTGGAGCTAAAAAAGTTGTTATCACTGCTCCTGGTGGAAACGACGTTAAAACAGTTGTATTTAACACTAACCACGAAGTTCTTGACGGTACTGAGACAGTTATCTCAGGTGCTTCATGTACTACAAACTGCTTGGCTCCTATGGCTAAAGCTTTGAATGATAACTTTGGTGTTGTAGAAGGATTGATGACTACTATCCATGCTTACACTGGTGACCAAATGATCCTTGACGGACCACACCGTAAAGGTGACCTTCGCCGTGCTCGTGCTGCCGCAGCTAACATCGTTCCTAACTCAACTGGTGCTGCTAAAGCAATCGGTTTGGTTATCCCTGAATTGAACGGTAAATTGGACGGAGCTGCTCAACGTGTTCCTGTTACAGCTGGTTCAGTAACTGAATTGGTAGCAGTTCTTGAAAAGAATGTTACTGTTGATGAAGTAAATGCAGCTATGAAAGCAGCTTCAAACGAATCATACGGTTACACAGAAGATCCAATCGTATCTTCAGATATCTTAGGTATGTCTTACGGTTCATTGTTTGACGCAACTCAAACTAAAGTTCTTGACGTTGACGGTAAACAATTGGTTAAAGTTGTATCATGGTACGACAACGAAATGTCTTACACTTCACAACTTGTTCGTACTCTTGAATACTTTGCAAAAATTGCTAAATAATTCATGAGTCGATAAAAAGCAAGGCCTTTTGGTCTTGCTTTTCTTATATTGAAAAATGGATGATACCATCATCCATTTTTTTTTAATTCTTTTTCAAATGTATCGGAAAGGGTAGTGAAGCTTAATTTCTCTAAAGTAAGTGGATGGGTAAAGGACAGTCGAAAGGCGTGGAGCATAAGCCGACTTGTTTTTGATTTACTATTATAGAGAGGGTCGCCTAAAATAGGGAAGTTATGATGCGAAAGGTGCACACGAATCTGATGGGTTCGCCCGGTCTTTAGTTTGCAACGAACCAAGGAAGTTTTGTCTGGGAATTGCTTTAATCTGCTTACATGCGTTTCAGCATATTGCCCATTTTTTGTATCAACTATTCGTTTTCTGCGGTCATGGCGATCACGCCCAATTTTGTCTTTGAAAACAAGTTCTTTGCTGTTGATATGTCCGTCGACCTGTGCCCAATATTCCCTAGAAATCTCTTTTTTCTCCAGTAAGCGATTGAGAATAGGCAGGATAAAAGGATTTTTGGCAAAGAGAACCAAGCCACTGGTTTCCATGTCTAGACGATGAACAACATAGCAGGTTTGGCCAACATAGGCACTGACATGGTTAAGAAGGGCGATTTCGTTTGGCTGATTACCATGCGTTTTCATCCCCTCTGGTTTGTTGACAATAATCAAGTGTTGATCTTGATAAACCTCTTGAACGAGGTCAGGATTGCCCCAAGGGATTTCTTTTTCGGGATAATCTTCCTTGTCAAACGTTAACTGGCAAACATCTCCAGGACTTACAATCTCGTTCCAATGAACTTCTCGCTGATTAATCAAAATGTGTTTCTTGATTCTCAAAAAATGACGGATTTTTCTAGGGATGAGGAGTTGATCCTCTAGTAATTGCTTAACCGTCATTTGAGGTAGAGAGTCTGGTAATGTAAATGTGAATTGCATACAGATATTGTAACAAAAAAAGCCCTATTTGGATAGGAAATAGCTAAATTCTTGTCTTCCTATGATGAAGATGATAAAATAAACGCATGAAATTAGATAAATTATTCGAGAAATTTCTTTCTCTTTTTAAAAAAGAAACAAGTGAATCAGAGGATTCTGATTCTACTAGCTTACGTCGCTCTCGTAGTGATCGAAAAAAATTAGCCCAAGTGGGTCCAATTCGAAAATTCTGGCGTCGCTATCATCTAACAAAGATTGTCCTTATACTAGGTTTGAGTGCAAGCTTGCTAGTTGGAACCTATTTGTTTGCTGTTGCCAAATCAACCAATGTCAATGATTTACAAAATGCCTTGAAAACTCGAACTCTCATTTTTGACCGTGAAGAAAAGGAGGCTGGTGCCTTGTCCGGTCAAAAAGGAACATATGTTGAATTGACTGATATCAGTAAAAATTTGCAGAATGCCGTTATTGCGACAGAAGACCGTTCTTTTTATAAAAATGACGGGATTAACTATGGTCGTTTCTTCTTGGCGATTATCACTGCTGGTCGTTCAGGTGGTGGTTCTACTATTACCCAACAGCTGGCTAAAAATGCCTATCTGTCGCAGGATCAAACTGTTGAGAGAAAAGCGAAAGAATTTTTCCTTGCCTTAGAATTAACAAAAAAATATAGTAAGGATCAAATTCTAACCATGTACCTTAACAACGCTTATTTTGGAAATGGTGTGTGGGGTGTAGAAGATGCGAGTAAGAAATATTTTGGAGTTTCTGCGTCAGAAGTGAGTTTGGATCAAGCTGCGACTCTGGCAGGAATGCTAAAGGGGCCGGAACTGTATAATCCTTTGAATTCTGTAGAAGATTCTACCAATCGTCGCGATACTGTTTTGCAGAATATGCTTGCAGCGGGTTACATTGATAAAAACCAAGAAACCGAAGCTGCAGAAGTTGATATGACTTCGCAATTGCACGATAAGTATGAAGGAAAAATCTCAGATTATCGCTATCCTTCTTACTTTGATGCGGTGGTTAATGAAGCTGTTTCCAAGTATAATCTAACAGAGGAAGAAATTGTCAATAATGGCTACCGCATTTATACAGAGCTGGACCAAAACTATCAAGCAAATATGCAGGTTGTCTATGAAAATACATCGCTATTTCCGAGGGCAGAGGATGGAACATTTGCTCAATCAGGAAGTGTGGCTCTCGAACCGAAAACAGGTGGAGTTCGTGGAGTTGTCGGTCAGGTTGCTGGCAATGATAAAACTGGATTCCGGAATTTCAACTATGCAACTCAATCAAAACGTAGCCCTGGTTCTACAATTAAGCCTTTAGTTGTTTATACGCCTGCAGTTGAAGCTGGCTGGGCTTTGAATAAGCAGTTGGATAACCATACTATGCAGTATGACAGCTATAAGGTTGATAACTATGCCGGGATCAAAACGAGTCGAGAAGTTCCTATGTATCAAGCCTTGGCAGAATCGCTTAATTTGCCTGCTGTTGCCACTGTTAATGATTTGGGCGTTGATAAGGCTTTTGAGGCAGGCGAAAAATTCGGACTCAACATGGAAAAGGTCGACCGTGTTCTTGGCGTCGCCTTGGGAAGCGGTGTTGAAACCAACCCTCTGCAAATGGCTCAAGCATATGCTGCCTTTGCAAATGAAGGTTTAATGCCGGAAGCTCATTTTATTAGTAGAATTGAAAATGCTAGTGGTCAGGTCATTGCGAGCCATAAAAATTCACAAAAACGGGTGATTGATAAGTCTGTAGCTGATAAGATGACCAGTATGATGTTGGGGACATTCACCAACGGTACCGGTATTAGTTCATCTCCTGCAGATTATGTCATGGCAGGAAAAACTGGAACAACTGAAGCTGTTTTCAATCCTGAATACACAAGTGACCAGTGGGTAATTGGTTATACTCCGGATGTAGTGATTAGTCACTGGCTTGGTTTCCCTACCACTGATGAAAGCCACTATCTAGCAGGATCTACTTCAAACGGTGCAGCCCATGTCTTTAGAAATATTGCAAATACCATTTTACCTTATACGCCAGGAAGTACCTTTACAGTTGAAAATGCTTATAAGCAAAATGGAATTGCACCAGCCAATACAAGAAATCAAGTACAGAGTAATGAAGAAAATCAGGCGGATAATAGCCTTTCTGATATTAGAAGTCGTGCACAAAATCTGGTAGATGAGGCTAGCCGTGCTATCTCGGATGCTAAAATTAAGGAAAAGGCTCAAACGATATGGGATTCGGTAGTCAATCTATTTCGTTAAGATGCTTGTCAAAGCCTAGCTTTCTTGTTATAATAGATAGGATGGAGGCGTTATGGCACTAAAAAAAGCAAGCCTAGCTTGTGCGGTTTGTGGTTCGAGAAACTATTCAATCAAGATCAGCGGAAACCCCAAGCCAACACGACTAGAAGTAAATAAATTTTGTAAACATTGTGGTAAGTACACTACACACAGAGAAACGAGATAGGAGAGAGCGATGCGTTTTATTGGAGATATTTTTAGACTTCTTAAAGACACAACATGGCCAACTCGCAAGGAAAGCTGGAGAGATTTTCGTTCTATCATGGAATACACTGCTTTCTTTGTTGTGATTATTTATATTTTTGACAAGTTGATTGTTTCAGGTTTGATTCGATTTATTAACATTTTTTAGAAGACCTGTGGAGTTATTCACGCTAGAAATCTTCTATTATGAAAGGAAGTATCATGGATAGTTTTGATAAAGGATGGTTTGTCTTACAAACCTATTCTGGTTATGAAAATAAGGTAAAAGAAAATCTATTGCAACGTGCACAAACCTACAATATGTTGGATAATATTTTACGTGTTGAAATTCCAACACAAACAGTGCAAGTTGAAAAAAATGGAAAGAGAAAAGAAGTAGAAGAGAATCGCTTTCCAGGTTATGTTCTTGTAGAAATGGTGATGACAGATGAAGCTTGGTTTGTTGTTCGAAACACACCAAACGTTACAGGATTCGTCGGATCTCACGGAAATAGATCAAAACCAACTCCATTATTGGAACAAGAAATCCGTGATATCTTGGTTTCTATGGGACAAACTGTACAAGAGTTTGATATCGATGTTGAAGTTGGTCAAACTGTACGTATCATTGATGGTGCTTTTGCAGACTATACTGGTAAGATTACAGAGATTGATAACAATAAAGTGAAGATGATTATCTCTATGTTTGGTAATGACACAGTTGCAGAAGTAAACCTAAACCAAATTGCAGAATTATAACCCAAAGAGAGGCTTGCCCTCTCTTTTTTGTGCAGTTTAGACGGTGTAGGGAACAGAATGGAGGAAATGGGACAAAAGTGTTTCTGAATCTGTTAGACTGTATCTAGAAAGGGGAACGTTATGTTTAAAGAATTGTATAAAGAAGTCCAGGGAATTGTATATAAGAGTAGAAATGAATATTACTTGCATTTATGGGAGCTATCAGATTGGGACCAAGAGGGAATGATTTGCTTACATGAATTGATTAGTAGAGAAGAAGAGCTAGTAGAAGATATTCCTCGTTTACGTAAATACTTCAAAACTAAATTCCGTAATCGAATTTTAGACCATATCCGTAAACAAGAAAGCCAGAAGCGTAGATATGATAAAGAACCTTATGAAGAAGTAGGTGAGATCTGTCATCGTATTAGTGAGGGAGGTCTCTGGCTAGATGAGTATTATCTCTTTCATGAGACACTAAGAGATTATAGAAGCAAACAAAGTAAAGATAAACAAGAAGAGTTAGAACGCGTCTTAAGACATGAACGCTTCCGAGGGCGTCAAAGAGTATTAAGAGACTTACGTATTGTGTTTAAGGAGTTTGATATCCGTACACACTAGGAAACCATGCAAAAAAAAATGAAAAAGTTTAAAAAAAGTGTTGACAAAGTTTGAAAAGCCAGTATAATAGTAAGAGTTGAAAATAACAGCTCAGGTCCGTTGGTCAAGGGGTTAAGACACCGCCTTTTCACGGCGGTAACACGGGTTCGAATCCCGTACGGACTATGGTATGTTGTGGTTGAGGCACTTGATGAAAAAAGATTAAAAAAGTTTCAAAAAAGTGTTGACAAGCGAAAGCGACTGTGATATACTAATATAGTTGTCACTTGAGAGAAGCAAGTGACAAAGACCTTTGAAAACTGAACAAGACGAACCAATGTGCAGGGCACTACAACAATTGTTGTAGTACTGAACAATGAAAAAACAATAAATCTGTCAGTGACAGAAATGAGTGAGAACTCAAACTTTTAATGAGAGTTTGATCCTGGCTCAGGACGAACGCTGGCGGCGTGCCTAATACATGCAAGTAGAACGCTGAAGGAGGAGCTTGCTTCTCCGGATGAGTTGCGAACGGGTGAGTAACGCGTAGGTAACCTGCCTGGTAGCGGGGGATAACTATTGGAAACGATAGCTAATACCGCATAAGAGTAGATGTTGCATGACATTTGCTTAAAAGGTGCAATTGCATCACTACCAGATGGACCTGCGTTGTATTAGCTAGTTGGTGGGGTAACGGCTCACCAAGGCGACGATACATAGCCGACCTGAGAGGGTGATCGGCCACACTGGGACTGAGACACGGCCCAGACTCCTACGGGAGGCAGCAGTAGGGAATCTTCGGCAATGGACGGAAGTCTGACCGAGCAACGCCGCGTGAGTGAAGAAGGTTTTCGGATCGTAAAGCTCTGTTGTAAGAGAAGAACGAGTGTGAGAGTGGAAAGTTCACACTGTGACGGTATCTTACCAGAAAGGGACGGCTAACTACGTGCCAGCAGCCGCGGTAATACGTAGGTCCCGAGCGTTGTCCGGATTTATTGGGCGTAAAGCGAGCGCAGGCGGTTAGATAAGTCTGAAGTTAAAGGCTGTGGCTTAACCATAGTACGCTTTGGAAACTGTTTAACTTGAGTGCAAGAGGGGAGAGTGGAATTCCATGTGTAGCGGTGAAATGCGTAGATATATGGAGGAACACCGGTGGCGAAAGCGGCTCTCTGGCTTGTAACTGACGCTGAGGCTCGAAAGCGTGGGGAGCAAACAGGATTAGATACCCTGGTAGTCCACGCCGTAAACGATGAGTGCTAGGTGTTAGACCCTTTCCGGGGTTTAGTGCCGCAGCTAACGCATTAAGCACTCCGCCTGGGGAGTACGACCGCAAGGTTGAAACTCAAAGGAATTGACGGGGGCCCGCACAAGCGGTGGAGCATGTGGTTTAATTCGAAGCAACGCGAAGAACCTTACCAGGTCTTGACATCCCTCTGACCGCTCTAGAGATAGAGTTTTCCTTCGGGACAGAGGTGACAGGTGGTGCATGGTTGTCGTCAGCTCGTGTCGTGAGATGTTGGGTTAAGTCCCGCAACGAGCGCAACCCCTATTGTTAGTTGCCATCATTCAGTTGGGCACTCTAGCGAGACTGCCGGTAATAAACCGGAGGAAGGTGGGGATGACGTCAAATCATCATGCCCCTTATGACCTGGGCTACACACGTGCTACAATGGCTGGTACAACGAGTCGCAAGCCGGTGACGGCAAGCTAATCTCTTAAAGCCAGTCTCAGTTCGGATTGTAGGCTGCAACTCGCCTACATGAAGTCGGAATCGCTAGTAATCGCGGATCAGCACGCCGCGGTGAATACGTTCCCGGGCCTTGTACACACCGCCCGTCACACCACGAGAGTTTGTAACACCCGAAGTCGGTGAGGTAACCTTTTAGGAGCCAGCCGCCTAAGGTGGGATAGATGATTGGGGTGAAGTCGTAACAAGGTAGCCGTATCGGAAGGTGCGGCTGGATCACCTCCTTTCTAAGGATAAGGAACTGCGCATTGGTCTTGTTTAGTCTTGAGAGGTCTTGTGGGGCCTTAGCTCAGCTGGGAGAGCGCCTGCTTTGCACGCAGGAGGTCAGCGGTTCGATCCCGCTAGGCTCCATTGGTGAGAGATCACCAAGTAATGCACATTGAAAATTGAATATCTATATCAAATAGTAACAAGAAAATAAACCGAAAACGCTGTAGTATTAATAAGAGTTTATGACTGAAAGGTCAAAAAAATAAGGTTAAGTTAATAAGGGCGCACGGTGGATGCCTTGGCACTAGGAGCCGAAGAAGGACGTGACAAACGACGATATGCCTTGGGTAGCTGTAAGTAAGCGATGATCCAGGGATTTCCGAATGGGGGAACCCAACAGGTACTACCTGTTACCCGCATCTGTTAAGGATGTGAGGAGGAAGACGCAGTGAACTGAAACATCTAAGTAGCTGCAGGAAGAGAAAGCAAAAGCGATTGCCTTAGTAGCGGCGAGCGAAACGGCAGGAGGGCAAACCGAAGAGTTTACTCTTCGGGGTTGTAGGACTGCAATGTGGACTCAAAGATTATAGAAGAATGATTTGGGAAGATCAGCCAAAGAGAGTAATAGCCTCGTATTTAAAATAGTCTTTGTACCTAGCAGTATCCTGAGTACGGCGGGACACGTGAAATCCCGTCGGAATCTGGGAGGACCATCTCCCAACCCTAAATACTCCCTAGTGACCGATAGTGAACCAGTACCGTGAGGGAAAGGTGAAAAGCACCCCGGGAGGGGAGTGAAATAGAACCTGAAACCGTGTGCCTACAACAAGTTCGAGCCCGTTAATGGGTGAGAGCGTGCCTTTTGTAGAATGAACCGGCGAGTTACGTTATGATGCGAGGTTAAGTTGAAGAGACGGAGCCGTAGGGAAACCGAGTCTGAATAGGGCGAATTAGTATCATGACGTAGACCCGAAACCATGTGACCTACCCATGAGCAGGTTGAAGGTGCGGTAAGACGCACTGGAGGACCGAACCAGGGCACGTTGAAAAGTGCTTGGATGACTTGTGGGTAGCGGAGAAATTCCAAACGAACTTGGAGATAGCTGGTTCTCTCCGAAATAGCTTTAGGGCTAGCGTCGACATTAGAGATTCTTGGAGGTAGAGCACTGTTTGGGTGAGGGGTCCATCCCGGATTACCAATCTCAGATAAACTCCGAATGCCAATGAATTATAGTCGGCAGTCAGACTGCGAGTGCTAAGATCCGTAGTCGAAAGGGAAACAGCCCAGACCACCAGCTAAGGTCCCAAAATAATTGTTAAGTGGAAAAGGATGTGGGGTTGCACAGACAACTAGGATGTTAGCTTAGAAGCAGCTATTCATTCAAAGAGTGCGTAATAGCTCACTAGTCGAGTGACCCTGCGCCGAAAATGTACCGGGGCTAAAACAATTTACCGAAGCTGTGGATACCTTTATAGGTATGGTAGGAGAGCGTTCTATGTGTGATGAAGGTGTACCGTGAGGAGTGCTGGAACGCATAGAAGTGAGAATGCCGGTATGAGTAGCGAAAGACAGGTGAGAATCCTGTCCACCGTAAGACTAAGGTTTCCAGGGGAAGGCTCGTCCGCCCTGGGTTAGTCGGGACCTAAGGAGAGACCGAAAGGTGTATCCGATGGACAACAGGTTGATATTCCTGTACTAGAGTATGTAGTGATGGAGGGACGCAGTAGGCTAACTAAAGCAGACGATTGGAAGTGTCTGTCTAAGCAGTGAGGTGTGAACTGAGTCAAATGCTTAGTTCTATAACATTGAGCTGTGATGGGGAGCGAAGTTTAGTAGCGAAGTTAGTGACGTCACACTGCCAAGAAAAGCTTCTAGCGTTTAAACATACTCTACCCGTACCGCAAACCGACACAGGTAGTCGAGGCGAGTAGCCTCAGGTGAGCGAGAGAACTCTCGTTAAGGAACTCGGCAAAATGACCCCGTAACTTCGGGAGAAGGGGTGCTGACTTTAAGTCAGCCGCAGTGAATAGGCCCAAGCAACTGTTTATCAAAAACACAGCTCTCTGCTAAATCGTAAGATGATGTATAGGGGGTGACGCCTGCCCGGTGCTGGAAGGTTAAGAGGAGTGCTTAGCGTAAGCGAAGGTATGAATTGAAGCCCCAGTAAACGGCGGCCGTAACTATAACGGTCCTAAGGTAGCGAAATTCCTTGTCGGGTAAGTTCCGACCCGCACGAAAGGCGTAATGATTTGGGCACTGTCTCAACGAGAGACTCGGTGAAATTTTAGTACCTGTGAAGATGCAGGTTACCCGCGACAGGACGGAAAGACCCCATGGAGCTTTACTGCAGTTTGATATTGAGTGTCTGTACCACATGTACAGGATAGGTAGGAGTCTATGAGATCGGGACGCCAGTTTCGAAGGAGACGTTGTTGGGATACTACCCTTGTGTTATGGCCACTCTAACCCGGATAGGTGATCCCTATCGGAGACAGTGTCTGACGGGCAGTTTGACTGGGGCGGTCGCCTCCTAAAAGGTAACGGAGGCGCCCAAAGGTTCCCTCAGAATGGTTGGAAATCATTCGCAGAGTGTAAAGGTATAAGGGAGCTTGACTGCGAGAGCTACAACTCGAGCAGGGACGAAAGTCGGGCTTAGTGATCCGGTGGTTCCGTATGGAAGGGCCATCGCTCAACGGATAAAAGCTACCCTGGGGATAACAGGCTTATCTCCCCCAAGAGTTCACATCGACGGGGAGGTTTGGCACCTCGATGTCGGCTCGTCGCATCCTGGGGCTGTAGTCGGTCCCAAGGGTTGGGCTGTTCGCCCATTAAAGCGGCACGCGAGCTGGGTTCAGAACGTCGTGAGACAGTTCGGTCCCTATCCGTCGCGGGCGTAGGAAATTTGAGAGGATCTGCTCCTAGTACGAGAGGACCAGAGTGGACTTACCGCTGGTGTACCAGTTGTCTTGCCAAAGGCATCGCTGGGTAGCTATGTAGGGAAGGGATAAACGCTGAAAGCATCTAAGTGTGAAACCCACCTCAAGATGAGATTTCCCATGATTTTATATCAGTAAGAGCCCTGAGAGATGATCAGGTAGATAGGTTAGAAGTGGAAGTGTGGCGACACATGTAGCGGACTAATACTAATAGCTCGAGGACTTATCCAAAGTAACTGAGAATATGAAAGCGAACGGTTTTCTTGCTTTGAATAGATATTCAATTTTGAGTAGGTATTACTCAGAGTTAAGTGACGATAGCCTAGGAGATACACCTGTACCCATGCCGAACACAGAAGTTAAGCCCTAGAACGCCGGAAGTAGTTGGGGGTTGCCCCCTGTGAGATATGGAAGTCGCTTAGCTCTAGGGAGTTTAGCTCAGCTGGGAGAGCATCTGCCTTACAAGCAGAGGGTCAGCGGTTCGATCCCGTTAACTCCCATAGGTCCCGTAGTGTAGCGGTTATCACGTCGCCCTGTCACGGCGAAGATCGCGGGTTCGATTCCCGTCGGGACCGTTTAAGGTAATGAAAGTTACTTTAGACTCGTTAGCTCAGTTGGTAGAGCAATTGACTTTTAATCAATGGGTCACTGGTTCGAGCCCAGTACGGGTCATATATGCGGGTTTGGCGGAATTGGCAGACGCACCAGATTTAGGATCTGGCGCTTAACGGCGTGGGGGTTCAAGTCCCTTAACCCGCATTAAGATATAATAAATGAGCCGGCTTAGCTCAGTTGGTAGAGCATCTGATTTGTAATCAGAGGGTCGCGTGTTCAAGTCATGTAGCCGGCATTTTTAGATAGAAGAAAACAGTGCGAACGTAGTTCAGTGGTAGAACACCACCTTGCCAAGGTGGGGGTCGCGGGTTCGAATCCCGTCGTTCGCTTAGAGAGGCCGGGGTGGCGGAACTGGCAGACGCACAGGACTTAAAATCCTGCGATTGGTAACGATCGTACCGGTTCGATTCCGGTCCTCGGCATAAACTAATGAGCACCCTTAGCTCAACTGGATAGAGTACCTGACTACGAATCAGGCGGTTAGAGGTTCGACTCCTCTAGGGTGCATTTTTCTATTTAACTCGGGAAGTAGCTCAGCTTGGTAGAGTACTTGGTTTGGGACCAAGGTGTCGCAGGTTCGAATCCTGTCTTCCCGATTCATTACAGAGATACGTAAGCGTATCTTTTTTGTTTTAACTAGATATTATATACATTAAGAGAGAATCAGTTTGCTTCTCTCTTTTTTAATTTCAGTAATTCATTTTGATTGAGTATACTTTTTTGTTTCCTGATTTGTTCAATGATTACTGTAGTTTAGGTACATAAATTAAAATTTAACAGATTGTATAATTCTCACAAACTTTTAAGAAAATAAATGAAGAGTTTTTTTGTGCTACCTATAATATATATGTTTTGTACGATAAAAATTTCCGATCTTTTGATTTTAAATGCGTATTAGTTTACGTTATAGTCTAAATTTGATATCACTTTGATGGAGGTACTATAGATTCTTTCATACTCTGTATCTTGTTGTGTAATGTTTCTTGATTCTTTTAAATAGAATCTTTTATGACATTTGTCATATTTCCTCATGACAGAAGCTTCTAGCGATTCTACCTTCAAAGAGTTATACTAGATGTATCAAATGGAGGAAGAAAAAATGAAACATAAAGTAATTGTCGCAATGAGTTTAGTAGCAGCAGGAGTCATGACTTATCTCATGTTCTCAGGATTGGATGAAGATTTCTATCATTTTCCTTGGGAGCTATTTGCAGGATTTGGAATGATGTCCTGGCTTATCCGAGAAGGTTTGAAATTAGTCTCAGATGTGAAAAAGGAGTTTGAAAAATGAAAAAAGCGTTTCTCTATCTTTTTATTGGACTATCACTAGTGGTATGGTTGGTAGAAATGTTTACAGGTTGGTTTGATCAAGCCTTCCTTCACCAATTCATCCGTGGTGCCTGGGGATTAGGATTTATGATTTTTATCGCCTTTCCTATGGGAAAGGAGTGGCTGAAAGGAGAATATGATGAACATGATTAAGGTAGAAAGCCTAAATAAAAACATCAAGGGCAAGGCTATTTTGAAGGATATTTCCTTTGAGGTAACAGAAGGTGAATGCGTCGCCTTGATTGGTCCCAATGGTGCTGGAAAGACCACACTCTTGGACTGTTTGCTTGGAGATAAACTGGTCACAAGCGGTCAAGTATCTATCCAAGGCTTGCCAGTGACGAGTTCTCAGTTAGGCTATACAAGATCCTACCTCCCTCAAGAGAATGTAATCGTTCAGAAACTAAAGGTAAAAGAGTTGATTGCTTTCTTTCAAAGCATTTACCCAAATCCCTTGAGCAACCGGGAAATCGACCAACTATTGCAGTTTGACAAGCAACAAAAAGAGCAATTGGCAGAAAAATTGTCAGGTGGACAAAAGCGTCTTTTCTCTTTTGTCTTGACCTTGATTGGGCGACCAAAGCTTGTCTTTTTAGATGAACCAACTGCTGCCATGGATACTTCAACCCGTCAACGCTTTTGGGAAATTGTTCAGGAGCTAAAAGCTAAGGGAGTTACCATTCTCTATTCGTCCCATTATATCGAAGAAGTAGAGCATACAGCGGACCGAATCTTGGTCTTGAATAAGGGAGAGTTGATTCGCGATACAACACCTCTAGCCATGCGCAGTGAGGAGATTGAAAAGCACTTTATCCTTCCTCTAGCATACAAGGAAGTCGTTGAGCAGTCAAACTTGGTTGAAAACTGGTCACAAAAACAAGATGCCCTGCAAGTAGTTACACGTGAAGCGGATGCTTTCTGGCAACTGTTAGTGCAAGCAGGATGTAGGATTCAAGAAATTGAAGTTAATAACCGTAGTTTGCTAGATACAATCTTTGAAGAAACACAAAAAGGAGATGACTAAGATGAAACGATGGATCGCACTAAACAAGATAGAATTTCTATTGACCAAACGACAATTAGTAACTTATCTATTGTCAGTAGGGATGCCGACGGCCTTCTATTTATTCTTTTCAGGCATGTACCAGGATACACCAGATGGGCCAGCTAATTTTATGCGTGACTACCTCATCTCTATGACGGCCTTTTCCATGATGTCGACAGCCATGTTTTCATTTCCAGCTGTCTTACATACCGATAAAATCAACAACTGGCAGAAAACATTGCGCCATACTCCAGTAAATATGGTAGAATATTATCTATCAAAGATAACAAGTATGATGGTTGATTATTTGGTTTCAATCTTGGTTGTTTTCTCAGTTGGGCACTTGGTTAGAGGTGTGGATATGCCTCTAGGAAGCTGGATTGGGGCTGCGCTCTTGCTGATAGTAGGAAGTGTAGCTTTTGTAGCGCTTGGCTTGACCTTGACACTCTTGCCTTCTAGTCAGCTGATGTCTGTCGTGGGAAATCTTCTCTATCTAGGCTTGGCTGTTTTAGGCGGACTCTGGATGCCCATCTCTTTATTTCCAGACTGGATGCAAGCAATCGGGAAGTGCCTACCAACTTATCAGTTGATGGAGTTGCTCAAGACCTTCTTAAACGAGGATGGCATCAATTTATCAGCAACAGTTTATCTACTTGTTTTTTCAACAGTTTTGTTTGGTTTGACCATTTACCTTCAAGGTCATAAGGAGAATGCTTAATGCTTGAAAGACTGAAAAGCATAGACTATATGTATTGGGCCAGTTTGATTTTTATGGTTTTTCCCATCGTTCCTGTAGTGACTGGGGAGCTACCTAGCTGGCATTTGTTGATTGATATTCTATTTGTGGTGGCTTACTTAGGCGTTTTAACCACCAAGAGTCAGCGCTTATCCTGGCTCTGTTGGGTTATCATGCTAGCCTATGTAGCTGGGAATACCGCCTTTGTTGGTGTAAATTATATCTGGTTCTTCTTTTTCCTTGCCAATCTCTTAATTTATCATTTCGGCGTACGTAGTTTTAATTCTTTACATGTCCGGACTTTTCTCCTTGCTCAAGTCCTTGTTGTGGGGCAACTGTTGATTTTTCAGGAAGTTGAAGTTGAGTTTCTAGTCTACCTACTTGGAATTCTCACTTTTATCGATTTAATGACTTTTGGCTTGGTTCGGATTCGTATTGTGGAGGATTTGAAAGAAGCTCAGGCTAAGCAAAATGCCCAGATAAATCTATTGCTTGCTGAAAATGAACGTAGTCGTATCGGTCAGGATTTGCATGATAGCTTGGGACATACCTTTGCTATGTTGAGTGTCAAGACAGATTTAGCCTTGCAGTTATTTCAGATGGAGGCTTATCCACAGGTGGAAAAGGAATTAAAAGACATTCACCAGATCAGTAAGGATTCCATGAATGAAGTGCGAACCATTGTGGAAAATCTTAAGTCTAGAACTTTGACATCCGAACTAGAGACTGTGAAAAAGATGCTAGAGATTGCTGGAATTGAGGTGGAAACGGCTAATCAACTAGATACCGCTAGCCTTACTCAGGAATTGGAGTCAACGACTTCCATGATTTTGCTTGAGTTAGTGACCAATATCATCAAGCATGCTAAAGCGTCTAAAGTCTACTTAAAATTAGAACGGACAGAGAAAGAACTCATTCTAACAGTGAGAGATGATGGCTGTGGCTTTACTTCTATAAAGGGGGATGACCTCCATACAGTTCGAGATCGTGTTCTTCCATTTTCGGGAGAAGTAAAGGTAATTAGTCAGAAACAACCGACAGAAGTTCAGGTTCGACTACCTTATAAGGAGAGAAAGTAGATGAAAGTATTAGTCGCAGAAGATCAAAGTATGTTGCGAGATGCCATGTGCCAGTTGCTCACGCTTCAACCGGATGTGGAGTCTGTCATTCAAGCCAAGAATGGGCAAGAAGCAATCCAACTATTAGAAAGGGAGTCTGTAGATATCGCCATCCTTGACGTAGAAATGCCTGTTAAGACAGGTCTTGAAGTCTTGGAGTGGATACGAGCAGAAAATCTAGAAACAAAGGTGGTTGTGGTGACGACCTTCAAGCGTCCTGGGTATTTTGAACGTGCGGTCAAGGCTGGAGTAGATGCTTATGTATTAAAAGAAAGAAACATTGCAGACCTCATGCAAACCTTGCACACTGTCCTCGAAGGGCGCAAGGAGTATTCTCCTGAATTGATGGAAGTGGTGATGACGCATCCCAATCCGTTGACAGAACAAGAAATCGCAGTTTTAAAGGGAATCGCTCAGGGTTTCTCTAACCAAGAAATTGCAGATCAACTTTATTTATCAAACGGAACAGTCCGAAACTATGTCACCAATATTCTTTCGAAACTAGATGCTGGTAATCGAACAGAGGCAGCTAATATCGCGAAAGAATCTGGTTGGTTGTGATGATATAATATTTTTTGAACATTATGTGCTAAAATTGATGGGATTGAATGGAACAATACTAACTTTAGGAGGGTGGGATTCCTCCTTTTTCTTTTTTTGGGGAGCACTAAAAAAGAGCTAAAATTAACAATAAAAAAGAAAAATATCTTGACAACCAAGGGAAAATTTTGTTACAATAATAGACGGTACTTTTTACTTTTGGTCTCTCAAGAGTGTACAGGGACGTGCTGACAAATGTTGCAAAAGTACACACAGATGATAGCTGTCACCAAGTGTATCGTCACCAAAAATAAAAAAACACAGGAGAATGTAGATGCCTACAATTAACCAATTGGTTCGCAAACCGCGTAAATCAAAAGTAGAAAAATCTAAATCACCAGCTTTGAACGTTGGTTACAACAGTCATAAAAAAGTTCAAACAAATGTTTCTTCACCACAAAAACGTGGTGTTGCAACTCGTGTTGGAACAATGACACCTAAAAAACCTAACTCAGCCCTTCGTAAATTCGCTCGTGTACGTTTGAGCAACCTTATCGAAGTTACTGCCTACATCCCAGGTATCGGACACAACTTGCAAGAGCACAGCGTGGTGCTTCTTCGTGGTGGACGTGTAAAAGACCTTCCAGGGGTACGTTACCATATCGTCCGTGGTGCACTTGATACTGCAGGTGTTAACGATCGTAAACAAGGCCGTTCTAAATACGGTACTAAACGTCCAAAAGCATAAGGAAAGGGGATAAAGAGAAATGAGTCGTAAAAATAGAGCTCCAAAACGTGACGTATTGCCAGATCCGCTTTACAATTCACAACTAGTTACTCGTCTTATCAACCGCGTTATGCTTGATGGTAAACGTGGTACAGCTGCTTCAATCGTTTACGGTGCCTTTGAGCAAATCAAAGAAGCTACTGGAAACGATGCACTTGAAGTATTTGAAACAGCTATGGAAAACATCATGCCTGTACTTGAAGTACGTGCACGTCGTGTTGGTGGTTCTAACTACCAAGTCCCAGTTGAAGTTCGTCCAGAACGTCGTACAACACTTGGACTTCGTTGGTTGGTAACAATCGCTCGCCTTCGTGGTGAACACACAATGCAAGACCGTCTTGCAAAAGAAATCTTGGACGCTGCTAACAACACTGGTGCAGCTGTTAAGAAACGTGAAGACACTCACCGTATGGCTGAAGCTAACCGTGCATTCGCACACTTCCGTTGGTAAAATCATGATGCTAGGAACGGTAAGGATGCAAGGTGAAAATAGAAAACTGACGCAGTATTCGACGAATACAAGGAAGTTTATCTTTTTCACACAGCATCCCGTTCCGGCTCAAATCGGCTAATTAACTTTAGCCCGAGTTCAATTCAACTTGTAAATCTACAAGTTGAAACCAACAATAGCATGAAAACATTGAGAACGGGTAGGTCCTGCCTATCCGTTTTTATTAAAATCATGTTATAATAGAATAGAAATCAAAAATAAATAGGAGAAACAAACCTCATGGCACGCGAATTTTCACTTGAAAAAACTCGTAATATCGGTATCATGGCTCACGTCGATGCTGGTAAAACAACAACTACTGAGCGTATTCTTTACTACACTGGTAAAATCCACAAAATCGGTGAAACTCACGAAGGTGCGTCACAAATGGACTGGATGGAGCAAGAGCAAGAACGTGGTATCACTATCACATCTGCTGCGACAACAGCTCAATGGAACAACCACCGCGTAAACATTATCGACACACCAGGACACGTGGACTTCACAATCGAAGTACAACGTTCTCTTCGTGTATTGGATGGTGCTGTTACCGTTCTTGACTCACAATCAGGTGTTGAGCCTCAAACTGAAACAGTTTGGCGTCAAGCAACTGAGTATGGAGTTCCACGTATCGTATTTGCCAACAAAATGGACAAAATCGGTGCTGACTTCCTTTACTCTGTAAGCACACTTCACGATCGTCTTCAAGCAAATGCACACCCAATCCAATTGCCAATCGGTTCTGAAGATGACTTCCGTGGTATCATCGACTTGATCAAGATGAAAGCTGAAATCTATACTAACGACCTTGGTACAGATATCCTTGAAGAAGACATCCCAGCTGAATACCTTGACCAAGCTCAAGAATACCGTGAAAAATTGATCGAAGCAGTTGCTGAAACTGACGAAGAATTGATGATGAAATACCTCGAAGGTGAAGAAATCACTAACGAAGAATTGAAAGCTGGTATCCGTAAAGCGACTATCAACGTTGAATTCTTCCCAGTATTGTGTGGCTCTGCCTTCAAGAACAAAGGTGTTCAATTGATGCTTGATGCGGTTATTGACTACCTTCCAAGCCCACTTGACATCCCAGCGATCAAAGGTATCAACCCAGATACAGATGAAGAAGAAACTCGTCCAGCAGCTGATGAAGAGCCATTTGCAGCTCTTGCCTTCAAGATCATGACAGACCCATTCGTAGGTCGTTTGACATTCTTCCGTGTTTACTCAGGTGTTCTTCAATCAGGTTCATACGTATTGAACACTTCTAAAGGTAAACGTGAGCGTATCGGACGTATCCTTCAAATGCACGCCAACAGCCGTCAAGAAATTGACACTGTTTACTCAGGTGATATCGCTGCTGCCGTTGGTTTGAAAGATACTACAACTGGTGACTCATTGACAGATGAAAAAGCTAAAATCATTCTTGAGTCAATCAACGTTCCAGAACCAGTTATCCAATTGATGGTTGAGCCAAAATCTAAAGCTGACCAAGACAAGATGGGTATCGCCCTTCAAAAATTGGCTGAAGAAGATCCAACATTCCGCGTTGAAACAAACGTTGAAACTGGTGAAACAGTTATCTCTGGTATGGGTGAGCTTCACCTTGACGTCCTTGTTGACCGTATGCGTCGTGAGTTCAAAGTTGAAGCAAACGTAGGTGCTCCTCAAGTATCTTACCGTGAAACATTCCGCGCTTCTACTCAAGCACGTGGATTCTTCAAACGTCAGTCTGGTGGTAAAGGTCAATTCGGTGATGTATGGATTGAATTTACTCCAAACGAAGAAGGTAAAGGATTCGAATTCGAAAACGCAATCGTCGGTGGTGTGGTTCCTCGTGAATTTATCCCAGCGGTTGAAAAAGGTTTGGTAGAATCTATGGCTAACGGTGTACTTGCAGGTTACCCAATGGTTGACGTTAAAGCTAAGCTTTACGATGGTTCATACCACGATGTCGACTCATCTGAAACTGCCTTCAAGATTGCGGCTTCACTTGCTCTTAAAGAAGCTGCTAAATCAGCACAACCAGCTATCCTTGAGCCAATGATGCTTGTAACAATCACTGTTCCAGAAGAAAACCTTGGTGATGTTATGGGTCACGTAACTGCTCGTCGTGGACGTGTAGATGGTATGGAAGCACACGGTAACAGCCAAATCGTTCGTGCTTACGTTCCACTTGCTGAAATGTTCGGTTACGCAACAGTTCTTCGTTCTGCATCTCAAGGACGTGGTACATTCATGATGGTATTTGACCACTACGAAGATGTACCTAAGTCAGTACAAGAAGAAATCATTAAGAAAAACAAAGGTGAAGACTAATCAGTCTTCACTCTAGAAGGAAGTCACTTAGTGGCTTCCTTTTGTCTTTAGAAAACACCTCTAAGTATGGTAAAATAGTAGGAGAATAATGTGAGGAAAATGAATGTCAAATAGTTTTGAAATTTTGATGAATCAATTGGGGATGCCTGCTGAAATGAGACAGGCTCCTGCTTTAGCACAGGCCGATATTGAGCGAGTTGTGGTTCATAAAATTAGTAAGATATGGGAGTTTCATTTCGTATTTTCTAATATTTTACCGATAGAAATCTTTTTAGAATTAAAGAAAGGTTTGAGGGAAGAATTTTCTAAGACAGGCAATAAAGCTATTTTCGAAATCAAGGCTCTGTCTCAAGAATTTTCAAATCAACTCTTGCAGTCCTACTATAGGGAGGCTTTCTCTGAGGGACCATGTGCTAGTCAAGGTTTTAAGTCCCTTTATCAAAATTTGCAAGTTCGTGCTGAGGGCAATCAACTCTTGATTGAAGGCTCCGAGGCGATTGATAAGGAACACTTTAAGAAAAATCACCTTCCTAATTTAGCTAAACAACTTGAAAAATTTGGCTTTCCAACTTTTAATTGTCAAGTAGAGAAAAATGATGTGCTGACCCAAGAACAGGAAGAGGCCTTTCATGCTGAAAATGAGCAGATTGTTCAAGCGGCCAATGAGGAAGCGCTCCGTGCTATGGAACAACTGGAACAGATGGCACCTCCTCCAGCGGAAGAGAAGCCAGCCTTTGATTTTCAAGTCAAAAAAGCTGTAGCTAAACCAAAGCTGGATAAGGCAGAGATTACTCCTATGATCGAAGTGACGACGGAGGAGAATCGTCTGGTCTTTGAAGGGGTTGTGTTTGATATGGAGCAAAAAGTGACCAGAACAGGTCGTGTTTTAATCAATTTTAAAATGACGGACTACACTTCAAGTTTTTCGATGCAAAAGTGGGTTAAGAATGAGGAAGAGGCTCAGAAATTTGATCTAATCAAGAAAAATTCTTGGCTCCGAGTGCGTGGGAATGTGGAGATGAATAACTTCACACGCGATTTGACTATGAACGTGCAAGACGTGCAGGAAGTTATTCACTATGAGCGGAAGGATTTAATGCCAGAAGGAGAACGACGGGTTGAGTTTCATGCTCATACTAATATGTCGACCATGGATGCACTACCAGAGGTAGAAGAAATCGTTGCGACAGCTGCTAAGTGGGGACACAAGGCGGTTGCCATCACAGACCATGGAAATGTTCAGTCCTTCCCACATGGCTATAAGGCTGCTAAGAAAGCGGGAATCCAGCTGATCTATGGTATGGAAGCCAATATCGTGGAGGACCGTGTCCCTATCGTCTACAACGAAGTGGAGATGGACTTGTCGGAAGCGACCTACGTGGTCTTTGACGTGGAAACGACGGGGCTTTCAGCTATCTATAATGATTTGATTCAGGTTGCGGCCTCTAAGATGTACAAGGGGAATGTTATTGCTGAATTTGATGAATTTATCAATCCTGGACATCCCTTGTCAGCTTTTACTACTGAGTTGACTGGAATTACAGATGACCATGTCAAAAATGCCAAACCACTGGAACAAGTTTTGCAAGAATTCCAAGAATTCTGCAAGGATACGGTCTTAGTTGCCCACAATGCTACCTTTGACGTTGGATTTATGAATGCCAACTATGAGCGTCATGGTCTTCCAAGGATTAGTCAGCCAGTTATCGATACGTTAGAGTTTGCTAGAAACCTCTATCCTGAGTATAAGCGTCATGGTTTGGGACCTTTGACCAAGCGTTTTGGTGTGGCCTTAGAACATCACCACATGGCCAACTACGATGCGGAAGCTACTGGTCGTCTGCTCTTCATCTTTATCAAAGAGGTAGCAGAAAAACATGGTGTGACCGATCTAGTTAGACTTAATATTGATTTGATTAGTCCAGATTCTTATAAAAAAGCTCGGATCAAGCATGCGACTATTTATGTCAAGAATCAGGTAGGTCTAAAAAATATCTTTAAGTTGGTTTCTTTGTCCAATACCAAGTATTTTGAAGGGGTGCCACGAATTCCGAGAACAGTTTTAGATGCCCATCGGGAAGGATTGATTCTGGGGTCGGCTTGTTCAGAAGGTGAAGTTTTTGATGCGGTTGTTTCCCAAGGTGTGGATGCGGCGGTTGAGGTGGCCAAGTATTATGACTTTATCGAGGTCATGCCACCAGCTATCTATGCTCCCTTGATTGCCAAGGAGCAGGTCAAGGATATGGAAGAACTCCAGACCATTATCAAGAGTTTGATAGAGGTGGGAGACCGTCTTGGCAAGCCCGTTTTGGCTACGGGAAATGTCCACTATATCGAACCAGAAGAAGAGATTTACCGTGAAATTATCGTCCGTAGTTTGGGACAGGGGGCGATGATTAACCGAACTATTGGTCATGGCGAACATGCCCAACCCGCTCCTCTTCCAAAAGCTCATTTTAGAACGACTAATGAAATGTTGGATGAATTTGCATTCTTGGGAGAGGAATTAGCTCGCAAATTGGTTATTGAAAACACCAATGCTTTGGCAGAAATCTTTGAACCCGTTGAGGTTGTTAAGGGTGACTTGTATACGCCTTTCATTGACAAGGCTGAAGAAACGGTCGCTGAATTGACCTATAAGAAAGCTTTTGAGATTTATGGAAATCCGCTGCCAGATATTGTTGATTTGCGGATTGAAAAAGAATTGACTTCCATTCTGGGGAATGGATTTGCTGTGATTTATCTGGCCTCGCAGATGCTGGTTCAACGTTCCAATGAACGGGGTTACTTGGTTGGCTCTCGTGGGTCTGTAGGATCTAGTTTCGTTGCGACCATGATTGGGATTACGGAGGTTAATCCTCTCTCTCCTCACTATGTCTGTGGTCAGTGTCAGTACAGTGAGTTTATCACAGATGGTTCGTACGGTTCAGGATTTGATATGCCCAATAAGGATTGTCCAAACTGTGGTCACAAACTCAGTAAAAACGGACAGGATATTCCGTTTGAAACCTTCCTTGGTTTTGATGGAGACAAGGTTCCTGATATTGACTTGAACTTCTCGGGAGAGGATCAGCCTAGCGCCCACTTGGATGTGCGTGATATCTTTGGTGAGGAATATGCCTTCCGTGCGGGAACGGTTGGTACGGTAGCTGCTAAGACTGCCTATGGATTTGTAAAGGGCTACGAGAGAGACTACGGGAAGTTTTATCGTGATGCAGAGGTGGAACGCCTTGCTCAAGGTGCAGCTGGTGTCAAGCGGACAACAGGACAACACCCGGGGGGAATCGTTGTTATTCCTAACTATATGGATGTTTACGACTTTACGCCTGTCCAGTATCCAGCAGATGACGTGACGGCTGAATGGCAGACCACTCACTTTAACTTCCATGATATCGATGAGAACGTCCTCAAACTTGATGTACTGGGACATGATGATCCGACCATGATTCGAAAACTCCAGGACTTGTCTGGGATTGATCCTAATGAAATTCCTATGGATGACGAAGGCGTAATGGCCCTCTTTTCTGGGACTGATGTGCTAGGAGTGACACCTGAGCAAATCGGAACGCCTACGGGCATGCTGGGGATTCCTGAGTTTGGAACCAACTTTGTACGTGGAATGGTGGACGAGACGCACCCAACGACTTTTGCGGAGTTGCTGCAGTTGTCTGGATTGTCCCACGGTACTGATGTCTGGTTGGGAAATGCCCAGGATTTAATCAAGCAAGGAATTGCGGACCTGTCGACCGTTATCGGTTGTCGGGACGACATCATGGTTTACCTCATGCATGCGGGTCTGGAACCTAAGATGGCCTTTACCATTATGGAACGGGTACGTAAGGGCTTGTGGCTCAAAATCTCTGAAGAAGAGCGCAATGGTTATATCGAAGCTATGAAGGCCAACAATGTTCCTGAGTGGTATATCGAATCTTGTGGAAAAATCAAGTACATGTTCCCTAAAGCCCATGCGGCAGCCTACGTTATGATGGCTCTCCGTGTAGCTTACTTCAAGGTTCATCACCCTATTTATTACTACTGTGCTTACTTCTCGATCCGTGCTAAGGCTTTTGATATCAAGACCATGGGGGCGGGCTTGGATGCTATCAAGCGCAGAATGGAAGAAATCTCTGAAAAACGGAAGAACAATGAGGCCTCTAATGTGGAGATTGACCTCTATACAACTCTTGAGATTGTCAATGAAATGTGGGAACGTGGTTTCAAGTTTGGGAAGTTAGACCTCTACCGTAGTGATGCGACTGAATTCATCATTGACGGAGATACACTGATTCCACCATTCGTTGCTATGGATGGTCTGGGAGAGAACGTTGCCAAGCAATTGGTGCGAGCGCGTGAAGAGGGAGAATTCCTATCTAAAACAGAATTGCGCAAGCGTGGTGGACTCTCATCAACCTTGGTTGAAAAGATGGATGAAATGGGTATTCTTGGAAATATGCCAGAGGATAATCAGTTGAGTTTGTTTGATGAGTTGTTTTAAGGTCTTGGAGGAAAAAAGATGAAACTAAGAATTTTTGCGGAAGACAAGCCGGCTGAGAAGGTGTTTGAGTATCAATTGGAACTTGCTGACCAGACAATTCTTCTATCAACAGCACTTTTGTCGAGTGCCATTGCTTTAGCAGGATTATTTTCTGCTTTGAAAGAAAAATAGAAAAGGAAAAATAGAATGGTTTTACCAAATTTTAAAGAAAATCTAGAAAAATATGCGAAATTGTTGGTTTCGAATGGAATTAACGTGCAGCCTGGTCACACTTTGGCTCTCTCAATTGATGTGGAGCAACGCGAGTTGGCTCATTTAATCGTGAAAGAAGCTTATGCCTTGGGTGCGCATGAGGTTATCGTTCAGTGGACAGATGATGTGATTAACCGTGAGAAATTCCTACATGCTCCGATGGAGCGTCTGGACAATGTGCCAGAATACAAGATTGCTGAGATGAACTATCTCTTGGAGAACAAGGCTAGCCGTCTTGGGGTTCGTTCTTCTGACCCAGGTGCCTTGAACGGTGTGGATGCTGACAAGCTTTCAGCTTCTGCTAAAGCGATGGGACTTGCCATGAAGCCAATGCGTATCGCAACACAATCCAATAAGGTTAGCTGGACTGTAGCAGCCGCTGCTGGACTTGAGTGGGCTAAAAAAGTCTTTCCAAATGCTGCGAGCGATGAAGAAGCAGTTGATCTCCTTTGGGACCAAATCTTCAAGACTTGTCGCGTTTATGAAGCAGATCCTGTTAAGGCTTGGGAAGAGCATGCAGCCATCCTCAAGAGTAAGGCTGATATGCTTAATAAAGAACAATTTTCAGCCCTTCACTACACAGCGCCAGGAACAGATTTGACACTTGGTTTGCCGAAGAACCATGTTTGGGAATCAGCTGGTGCTATCAATGCACAGGGCGAAGGATTCTTGCCAAATATGCCGACAGAGGAAGTTTTCACAGCGCCTGACTTCCGTCGCGCAGATGGTTATGTCACTTCTACAAAACCGCTTAGCTATAACGGAAATATCATTGAAGGTATTAAGGTGACCTTTAAGGATGGACAAATCGTAGATATCACTGCTGAGAAGGGTGATCAAGTTATGAAAGATCTTGTATTTGAAAATGCGGGTGCGCGTGCCTTGGGTGAATGTGCCTTGGTACCGGATCCAAGCCCAATTTCTCAGTCAGGAATTACCTTCTTCAACACCCTCTTCGATGAGAATGCTTCAAATCACTTGGCTATTGGTGCAGCCTATGCGACTAGCGTCGTTGGTGGAGCAGAGATGAGTGAAGAAGAGCTTGAAGCTGCGGGACTTAACCTTTCAGATGTTCACGTAGACTTTATGATTGGTTCTAACCAAATGGATATCGATGGTATCCGTGAGGATGGGACACGTGTACCACTCTTCCGTAACGGAGATTGGGCAAATTAAGGAGATAATATGTTAGGAAGTATGTTCGTTGGTCTCCTAGTGGGATTTTTAGCAGGTACTCTAACCAATCGTGGAGAGCGAATGGGATGCTTTGGAAAAATGTTTCTCGGATGGATTGGTGCCTTTATAGGCCATTTGCTTTTTGGGACTTGGGGACCGATAATAGCAGGAACTGCCATTATTCCGGCAGTACTAGGTTCCATGATTGTCTTAGCGATTTTCTGGAGACGAGGAAGTTAATTTCCTAAATCTGATACTCAATGAAAATCAAAGAGCAAACTAGGAAACTAGCCGCAGGTTGCTCAAAGCACTGCTTTGAGGTTGCAGATAGAACTGACGAAGCCAGCTCAAAACACTGTTTTGAGGTTGCAGATAGAACTGACGAAGTCAGTAACCATACATACGGCAAGGCGACGTTGACGCGGTTTGAAGAGATTTTTGAAGAGTATGAAACGAAAAGGAGGTTGGTCATTGTACCAGCCTCCTTTTGAGTGTGATATAATAGTTCTATGAGATTAGATAAATTTTTAGTTGCCTGCGCTGTGGGGAGCCGGACAGAGGTCAAAAACTTGCTCAAGGCTGGGCGCGTGACGGTAAATGGTAAAAAAGAAAAGTCGGCTAAATTGCAGATTGATGAAGAAAGAGATGAGATTCGCTTTGATGGGCAAGTGTTGGAGTATGAAGAGTTTGTCTACTACATGATGAACAAGCCCCAAGGAGTTATCTCAGCGACTGAGGATCCCAAACATAGAACCGTTCTGGACTTGCTAGATGATATTGCTCGGAGCAAGGAAGTTTTCCCAGTAGGACGCTTGGATATTGACACGCATGGTCTTTTACTCTTGACCAATGATGGTCAGCTGGCTCATGCTCTTCTTTCGCCCAAGCGTCATGTGTACAAGACTTATCTGGCTCAGGTCAAGGGAATGATGACCCAAGAAGATGTGGAGACATTTGCCAAGGGAATTCCTCTTAAGGATTTTACCTGTCAGCCCGCTAAACTGGAGCTTGTGTCCATAGATACAGAAAAAAATCAAAGCCAAATCCGTGTGACCATTGCAGAAGGGAAGTTTCATCAGGTCAAGCGTATGGTGGGCTACTGTGGCAAGGAAGTAGTAGACTTGCAACGCTTGACTATGGGAACTCTAGTATTGGATGAGAACTTGCAGCGAGGAGAATGGCGTCGCTTGACCAAGGAAGAATTAGAGGTTCTCCTTGCAAGTATTGCTTAGTTTGGTTTGTTTTCGAAAAAGGTGAGGGAGAATGTCCTTGCCTTTTATGTTTTTCAGTTGCTTCCTTTGTGAAAAGAGTTATAATAGACTGTAGAATAAAAGGAGGAATCTATGAACGCGATTCAAGAATCATTTACTGATAAACTATTTGCCAATTATGAAGCAAATGTAAAATACCAAGCGATTGAAAATGCTGCCAGCCACAACGGAATTTTTGCAGCCCTAGAACGTCGCCAAAGCCATGTAGACAACACCCCTGTTTTCTCATTGGATTTGACCAAGGACAAGGTTACTAACCAGAAAGCATCTGGTCGTTGCTGGATGTTTGCAGCTCTCAACACCTTCCGCCACAAACTCATTTCACAATATAAATTGGAAAATTTTGAGTTGTCACAGGCCCACACTTTCTTCTGGGACAAGTATGAGAAATCCAACTGGTTCTTGGAGCAAGTCATTGCGACTGCAGACCAAGATTTGACGAGCCGTAAGGTTAAATTCCTACTCCAAACTCCACAACAAGATGGCGGTCAATGGGATATGGTCGTTTCTCTCTTTGAGAAATATGGTGTCGTTCCTAAGTCTGTTTATCCAGAGTCAGTTTCATCTAGCAGCAGTCGTGAGCTAAATGCCATTCTCAACAAATTGCTTCGTCAAGATGCTCAAATCTTGCGTGACTTGCTTGCTTCTGGTGCAGACCAAGCGACTGTTCAAGCTAAGAAAGAAGATCTTTTGCAAGAAATCTTTAACTTTCTTGCTATGTCTTTAGGACTTCCACCACGTAAATTTGACTTTGCTTATCGTGATAAGGATAACAACTACCAAAGCGAAAAGGGCATCACACCACAAGAGTTTTACAAGAAATATGTCAATCTTCCTCTAGAAGACTATGTTTCTGTTATCAATGCTCCAACTGCTGACAAGCCTTACGGCCAATCTTACACAGTTGAGATGTTGGGAAATGTGGTTGGCAGCCGTGCAGTTCGCTACATCAACGTACCGATGGAGCGCTTGAAAGAATTGGCGATTGCTCAAATGCAAGCAGGTGAGACTGTTTGGTTTGGTTCAGATGTCGGTCAGCTCAGCAACCGTAAAGCTGGAATCCTTGCGACAGATGTTTATGACTTTGAATCAAGCATGGATATTCAATTCACTCAAGACAAGGCTGGACGTCTGGACTATAGTGAAAGCTTAATGACCCACGCTATGGTCTTGACAGGTGTTGATTTGGACGAAAATGGGAAGTCAACCAAGTGGAAGGTTGAAAACTCATGGGGAGACAAGGTCGGTACAGATGGTTACTTTGTTGCCTCAGATGCTTGGATGGACGAGTACACTTACCAAATTGTTGTTCGTAAGGAATTACTAACAGCAGAAGAACAAGCTGCCTATGAAGCAGAACCAATCGTCCTTGCACCATGGGATCCAATGGGTGCCTTGGCTGAATAAATGAGATATAAAAAGAACGGTTCTATAATTTTTAGGGTTGATGGAAATTTTCCACCAACCCTATTTTAGTGTATACAAAAAGGCCAACATCCATTATATTAAAAGCGCTGAAACCTAAAACAAAAGGATGATGACCATATGAACAATATACTAGAAGCTACACTACAAATCAAAGATAAAAACATTATTTGGGATAATAAAGTTCAAGAGAAGATATTTAAAAAGAGAAAATCTTTATTTTATGCAGCTACTTATACGCATAAACCAGAATTTTGTACCGTTTGTGGGTGTGTTAGCCGAAATAATAATATCGTTAAAAACGGCACGAAAACATCTCGTATCACTCTCTGTTCTGTTTCAGGCCTAGCGGCCTACTTAAATCTACGCAAGCAGAGATTTCTCTGTAGAGAATGCGGCTCTTCATTTACCGCAGACACTAGTCGAATCGTAGAAAAACACTGTCATATCTCTAAACGCTTAAAAAACGAAATTAAATCAAAAATAAGTGAAACAGTATCTGAAACCTATATCGCAAAAGAAACAAATGTTTCAGTTCATACGGTAAGACGTATCATAGATGATACAACACGTTTACTAAAGATTAAACCATTACACGATTTACCTGAGCATTTGTGTTTTGATGAATTTAAATCCGTCAAATCTTCCGATAGTAATATGAGCTTCATTATTTGTGATAGCACTACACACAAGCTGGTCGATGTTGTACGAGATAGAAAATCTTACAGCTTGAAAAAGTATTTTCATCGTTTTGAGCCTAAGACTAGATTAAAGGTAAAAACTATCTCCATCGACATGTACTTACCGTACATTCAATTAATAAAAGAAATGTTTCCTAACGCTAAAATTATCATTGATCCTTTTCATATCGTACAAGCCTTAAATAGAGAATTAAATCGAACTCGGGTACGTGTCATGAATAAGCATCGCTATAAAGACTCTAAATTATATCGAAAGTTAAAACATTATTGGAAGTTAATTTTAAAGAACTCTAATGAACTTCAGAACTATAAATATAATCGTTATAAGCTTTTTGAAAGCTTCATAACAAGTAAAGGAATCGTAGATTATATCTTAGAAAAAAATCCATCTCTTAAAAATGATTATGAGGTTGTACATTCACTTCGTGAATGTATACAGGATAGAGATTATATAGAATTCAAGGAAACGATTGAAGCAGCTACGCAATTAGACCTATCTCCTGGTTTAAAAAGAGTATTAAAGACTCTTATGACTTACTTGCCATATATTCAAAATACTTGTGAGTATCCAACTAGAACAAATGGCCCTATTGAAGGAATAAACAATAAAATAAAAGTGCTTAAAAGAAATGCCTACGGCTTTAGAAACTATTACCATTTTAGAAATAGGATTATTTTAATAACAAAAATGTTTGGCCCAAAACAAAAAGGAATTAAGCAACAATTAGTTGCTTAATCCCTTCCTAAATTTCTTCATCAACACTATTTGACAAAGAGCCCTTTTTTAGTGCTCAAAATAGCACTCAATTTTAAATGGATTTGGTGTTCAAAAAATATAATCAAATGCAACAAACTAATTTCATTTTTAATAGGCACAATTAATTTTAGAAGATAGTACGAAAAAATATTGACTATTTTCTTTAGAATGTGTAAAATTTAGATAGATTATTTAAAGTGAGGTTTTTTTATCTTGTCTATATTAAAGAAGAAAGTTAATATGTTTAGTGTACTATTGAATGTGGTATTAATAGCTATTATAGCTATTGGAGTGCTATTTTTCTTACCTAAGGAACATAAATCAGAAGTCAAATCGTCAATTAATATCGAAAGTATTGAAAAAGTGAATGAAGTTGTATTTTTGAATGCGGGAATTAATGAAATTATTTCTGAAACAAAAACAACTCAAGTTTTTGGGTTTGATGTGCCGTTCTCTAAAAAAGCAGCATTAGTAATTTTAAATTATAAAGCTAAATTTGGAATTAAAAGTAGTGTAAAGGTTGAACAAATAAGCGAAAAAGAATATAAGGTTATTGTTCCAAAATTGGAAGTAATTGGTGTTGAACTTTCAAAAGATAATCCTTATGATTTATATGATAGTCATGGAGAGTTATTAAGTGGAACTACAGAAGATATTGATACTGGGAAATTGGTCGCTAACCAACTTTCTAGTGATAAACAAGCAGAGTATTTAGATAAATTTAAGAGTGAAATTAAAGAATCTGCAATCAATTATTATAAAACAATATTTTCTTCAATGGATTCTGAAGTAAAAGTAACTATAGAATTTACAGAATAATTTTTGAAATACAAAACCCTGGCCATCTCTGGTCAGGGTTTTGTGTGGTTCTATAATTTTTAGGGTTGATGGAAATTTTCCACCAACCCTATTTTAGTGTATACAAAAAGGCCAACATCCATTATATTAAAAGCGCTGAAACCTAAAACAAAAGAATGATGACCATATGAACAATATACTAGAAGCTACACTACAAATCAAAGATGCACACAATGAAGGTGTTACATTCCATTTCTTAGAGAATATTAAAGAAGTATTGCGTGATGAGAGTGGGAAAGTAACTGGTGTAAAGGTTATTACAATGGAACTTGGTGAATCAGATGAAAGTGGAAGAAGATCAACGCATGAAGTGGCAGGTAGTGAACATATTATTCCATGTGACCTTGTCGTTGCAGCAATTGAACAAAAGTAGACTTTAGTGTTCTAGATGAAAGGTAAAAATTTGACTTTCGGTCAACATCAGAATACAATAGAAATGAACTAATAACAGGGGATGCATATTTAGGTCCTCAATCTATCGCAACCGCAATTAAAGGCGGGTGAGAAGTTGCGACAGAAGTACATGAATCGTTTAAAGAAAACACATAAATAACTTGTGGTGCCTTTCGTTTTTTTACTGGGAAAATTAAGGAACTATAGTTATAAATCCTTAAATATATTAATATATTAACATGCTTATATTTATGGGAAGAAGGTTATGTCATCTATAGTTGTACTTCTGACGATAAGGTTGTTCGTGTACCAAAGGAAATTAAAGGTAAACCTGTTATCGCAATTGGAGAACGTGGTCTTGCGAACTTGAAACATTGTGAGGCAATCGTTTTACCAGATACAGTACGATATATTGGAAAAGGTGCGTTTACGATTGACAATAAGTTAAAGTATGTCCACTTTGGTAAGTCAATAGAAACAGTAGAAGATGATGTTTTCAACTCTGATAGTTCATTAGAATCAGTTGTATTCCCAGAAGGAACAAAGAGTATTGGAACATTAGTATTTTGGGGGACATCATCAATTAAATCTATTACAATTCCAGCAAGTGTAACAGAAATTACAGAATACTTCTATTTTGTGGATAACTGTAACCCAGATGTAGAAATCCATACACCTAAGGGATCAAAGGCAGAAGAAGTAGCTAAAGCAATGCAACTTAAAGTAGTAAATGACTAAAGGGGAATAGTATGAACAAAAAATTACTATCAGGCTTAGGGACTGACCCCAAAAAGTGAGAATTTAATAAAAACACCCTAGGGCTACCGTCTTCGGTATTCAACCGGAGACAGGTAGTCCAATTTTTGTTGGATTCTTTTTTCATTAGGTTCTTCATCAACACTATTTGACAAAGAGCCAAAAGAATCAGGTGATAAACCTGATTCTTTTTTTGTTTGTACATTCTCACCAAGATTACATGATGTGAAGAACATGTGCCACAATACCCACTGCGAAGAGTGCAAGGATAATAGTGATTGGAGATACTTTTTTCTTAAGCAAGTACATGCAAAGGAGAGTAAGGAGTAGTCCTGATAGTCCAGGGATCAACATATCCAAGTTTTGTTGGAAAGTAGTAACTTTTTCAGGTGTTTGAGACAATCCTTGTCCTACTTGTGCGAATGCTTCTTGGATACCTTTAGATCCTTCTGGCAATTTATCCCAATGGATATAAGCCTTTTCATCTAGTTGAACTTTGGCAACATCGAAAGCAAATTTAATATTTACCCAACGTTGAACAAGGACAGCAAGAATGAACATACCAAGGATAGAAGCACCTTTAGTGATGTCTTGGAGGATACCGCCAGACATATCTTTAGTGATTTCTGATCCAGCCTTGTATCCAATCTCTTGTGTATACCACAAGAATGACATACGAATCAAGTTCCAAAGAACGAAGAAGAGGATTGGACCTAAGATATTACCAGTAAGGGCAAGTGAAGCACCGAGTGATCCAAGGATTGGGCGTACTGTAAACCAGAATACTGGGTCACCGATACCAGCAAGAGGTCCCATCATACCGATTTTAACCCCTTGGATAGCAGCATCATCAATTTCAACACCGTTAGCACGTTCTTCTTCAAGTGCAAGAGTAACCCCCATGATTGGAGCGGCTACGTATGGGTGAGTGTTGAAGAACTCAAGATGGCGTTCAAGAGCAGCGATTTGATCTTCTTTTTTAGTGTAGAGTTTTTTAAGAGCTGGAATTAATGAGTAAGCCCAACCCAAGTTTTGCATACGTTCATAGTTCCAAGAGCCTTGTAAGAAAGTTGAACGCCACCAAACTTTTTTACGATCTGATTTAGTTAATTGAAGTTTTTCAGTCATGATGTTTTCAGTCCTTTCTTATCTTAGTAGTCTTCTAGGATATCGCCGATTGGGTCGTTAGAAGTTGCGGCTCCTCCGCCACCGTTTCCACCAGTTTTAGAAAGGTGAAGGTAGATAAGAGCGATAGCAACACCGATAGCACCAAATCCGATTAGAGTAATATCTGACACGGCAGCAAGCACGAAACCGATAGCGAAGAATGGCCATACTTCACGAGTTGCCATCATGTTGATAACCATAGCGTAACCAACGGCAACGACCATACCACCACCGATAGCCATACCATCTTTGAGCCAATCAGGCATAGCATTTAGAATGCTTTGTACGGTTTCAGTTGGTACCATTAGAAGGAGTGCTGCAGGGACTGCAATACGAAGACCTTGAAGAAGAAGTGCGACAAAGTGAGCACGTTCAACTGCTTTGAAGTCACCTTTTTTAGCAGAAGCATCAGCAGTGTGAACCAATCCGACAGAGAGTGTACGGACAATCATAGTCAAGAATAGACCAGCAACTGCAAGAGGGATAGCAACCGCTTGGGCAACACCGATACCTGTCTTAGTAAAGTCGCCACCAAGAACCATGATAATGGCAGCAGCAACAGAAGCAAGAGCAGCGTCAGGAGCTACGGCAGCTCCGATGTTAGCCCAACCAAGGGCGATCATTTGAAGAGAACCACCAAGGATAATACCTGCTTCAAGGTTACCAGTAACAAGACCGATAAGGGTACAAGCTACGATTGGTTGATGGAATTGGAACTGGTCGAGGATACCTTCAAGACCTGCTAGGAAGGCTACAACGACTACTAAAACCATAGAAATAATAGACATCTTTAAAATCCTTTCATAAAATCGATTATTGCACGTTTGCTTTGTTGATCAAGTCAAACAAATCTTTTTTCGTGTCGTTTGGTACTTTACGTACATCAAATTCAACACCAAGGTCACGCATTTTTTCAAATGTAGCAACGTCTTCTTTATCCATAGACAAAACGTTGTTAACCATTGTTTTACCAGTTGAGTGAGCCATTGATCCAACATTAAGAGTTTTGATTGGTACGCCACCTTCGATAGCACGAAGGGCATCTTGAGGTGTTTCAAACAAGATAAGGGCATGTGTTTCTCCGAAGCGAGGATCTTTTGCAACGTCGATTAGTTTTTGGATAGGAACAACGTTTGCTTTCACTTTACCTGGAGCTGCTTGTTTAATCAATTCTTTACGAAGATCGTCGTTGGCAACGTTATCTGAAGCAACGATAATACGGTCTGCTTTTGAATCTGGAGTCCAAGCAGTTGCAACCTGACCGTGAAGGAGACGTGTGTCAAGACGAGCAAGATTGATTTTCAATTTACCATCCCCGATAACAGTTCCTTCTGGGATAGCAGCTTGGGCAACTGGAGCAGCTGCAGCACTTGCAACTTCTTCAGCTGGATTGAGCTCTTCTGGAAGAGCTTTGATGCCATCTTTGGCTTCTTTAATAATATTAGCAGCGACTTTTTCTACACCTGCAGCAGCGTCCATCAGGCGCTCTGTGTAGGCTTGAATTAACATCGGTAAGTTAAGTCCTGTGATGATGGCAAACTTACGCTCAGGATTTTCTCCCATCACGCGACTAGCTTGGTTAAATGGAGATCCACTCCAAAGGTCAGCCAAAACTAGAACCTCATCTTCTGCGTCAAATGCAGCAACAGCGTTATTAAACTTAGCGTATAGATCATCAGGACCTTCGTTTGGCATAAAGGTTACAACTTGAACCTTTTCTTGTTCACCAAAGATCATAGATCCTGACTGATGAATACCCGCAGCAAATTCGCCGTGGCTCGCAATAATGATTCCGATACTCATTATTGTCATTCCTCCTTTTTTGTTTTAGTTTTCGTTTAAGAAAACTTTAAGACTGTTTAAGTATAAACCGTTTTCATCTAAAAATCAACTATTTATCATAAAATAATTAAAAAGATTACATCTGAAAATATTGATATATTGAGTTTTAGAGAAGTTTTTTTGAATCCTTATTAAAAAATTTAATATAAAAAAGTTGGAAGCGCATTCCAACTTTTAAAATAGGTTTTTATTAGATTAGTGGGTGAAGTCAAGTACCATACGTCCTTGGATTTGACCTTTTTCCATTTCGTCAAAAATGGCTACGGCATCTTCGACTGGGCGTTTTTGGACAACTGGAACTACTAAACCTTCTGCACCGAATTGGAAGGCTTCTTCCAAGTCTTTACGAGTTCCAACAAGAGAACCGATGACTTGGATTCCATCTAGAACGGTTTTCACGATGCTGAGTTCCATCATTTCAGAAGGGAGACCAACAGCGACTACGCGACCACCAGCACGAACTGAGTCAACAGCCTGGTTGAAGGCAACTTTAGATACAGCAGTTACGACAGCTGAATGAGCTCCACCATCAGTTTTTTCCTTGATGAGTCCAGGTACATCTTCAACTTCGAGGCCGTTAATAACAATGTCAGCACCTACTTCTTTTGCAAGGGCAAGTTTGTCGTTATTGATATCAACGGCGATGACATGAGCATTGAATACTTTTTTAGCATATTGAACAGCCAGGTTACCAAGTCCACCAGCACCGTAAAGAACAACCCATTGACCTGGTTCAACTTTTGCTTCTTTTATAGCTTTATAGGTTGTTACACCAGCACATGTGATAGAAGAGGCTTGGGCTGGATCAAGTCCGTCAGGAACTTTAACAGCATAGTCTGCAGTTACAATACATTGTTCAGCCATACCACCATCTACCGAGTAGCCAGCATTTTTCACTGTACGGCAAAGGGTTTCGCGACCAGTTGTACAGTATTCGCAAGTGCCACATCCTTCAAAGAACCAAGCAACGCTGACACGGTCGCCAACTTTAAGACTCTTAACATCTGGTGCAATCTCTTTAACGATACCAACACCTTCGTGTCCAAGAACACGTCCTGGTACCTGACCGAAGTCGCCATGAGCAACGTGAAGGTCAGTGTGGCAAACACCACAGTATTCAATTTCTACAAGTGCTTCCCCAGTTTCAAGTGGACGGAGTACTTTTTCTTCAATAGCAACACCAGTGCTTTCTGGATTTACAACAACAGCTTTCATAGCTATCCTCCTTGATATTGACCGAGAACAGGGACAACGGGACTGGATTGATTTTGTGTCAACAGAGTCGAGTGTGACGAGCTCTCTTGTATTTATATGTGAAGTATATCACAAAAGAAAGCCTTTTCCAAGGTTTTGGAGGCAAAAAATAGAACAATCGATTAACTGGTTGATGAGACTGTGAAAAGAACACAAAGACCAGCCCGCAAGCTGGTCATACTCTTCGAAAATCAAATTCAAACCACGTCAGCTTCGCCTTGCCGTACTCAAGTACTGCCTACGGCTAGCTTCCTAGTTTGCTCTTTGATTTTCATTGAGTATCAGTATGGACTATAAGAATAAGTCTTGCAGGGTTTTGGCAACCCCGTCTTGGTCATTTGTCAAGGAAATTTGCTCATCTGCATAGGGGAGTAGCTCTGGGTTGGCATTTTTCATTGCATAACCTTTCCCAGCAAAAGCTAGCATTTCGGTATCATTGTGTTCATCTCCAAAGGCAATCAAATCCTTTTTATCGCGGTTCATTACCTTGAGCAAGTAGTCCAAAGCAAAGGCCTTATTAACTCCTTTTGGTGTACACTCAAGGATATTGAGCGGACCTCCCCAGGTATTAATAGAAAGTTGATGCTGGTAGAAGGTGTTCATTTCTTTTGCCAAGGCATATTTGTCACTGGCTCTAGTCTGCAACAGAATGCAGTTAGGATTCTTGGTTACCAACTCTGGCTGAAATTGATCTTCAGGATGGAAAGATTCTACACCAAATAGTTTGGGATTGGCAATTTCTTCATTAGGATTTGTAATGTAGAATTTTTTACGATATTCTCCAGCGATAAAATCGGCTTGAATGTCCTCTGAACGTTGAACCATGTCTAAAAGATATTTTTTGTCTACCGTCAAACACTTTTCAAAATCCCAAACTTGGTCTGGTAAATGAGTAAGGGAGCCGTTGAAATTAATCATAGGAGTGTCTAAGCCTAGTTCACGGTAAAAATCTTTTGACATTCGGTAAGGGCGCCCTGTCGTAATAATAACTTGATGGCCTTTTTCAGCAACTTTTTTGATGGTTTTTTTGGTAAAGTCAGAAATTTGACTGTCTGAGTTGAGCAGGGTTCCATCCAGGTCAACTGCAATAATTTTTTTCGTCATAGGAACCTTTCTAGTGTATTTTCAGATAAGATGTCTACTATTATAACAGAAAGCAGGCAGAAAAGCAGATTCGAAACCAAAAAAGAAATTTCATCAAATTCTTAAATAAATCAAACAAAGATATTGAAAAAGTGAATGATAAATGATATAATTCTATTATTGTTCGTAAAAATTAAAAGGAGATTAATAATGGACAAATTATTTAAACTAAAAGAGAACGGTACAGACGTTCGTACAGAGGTTCTCGCTGGTTTAACAACTTTCTTTGCAATGAGTTATATTCTCTTTGTAAACCCACAAATTCTTTCGCAAACAGGAATGCCTGCTCAGGGTGTATTCCTCGCAACGATTATCGGTGCAGTTGCTGGTACCCTGATGATGGCCTTCTACGCCAACTTGCCATATGCTCAAGCGCCAGGTATGGGACTCAATGCCTTCTTTACCTTTACAGTCGTATTTGGACTCGGTTATTCATGGCAAGAAGCCTTGGCTATGGTCTTCATCTGTGGGGTTATCTCATTGATTATTACCTTGACAAATGTTCGTAAAATGATCATTGAATCGATTCCAAACGCCCTTCGCTCAGCTATTTCAGCTGGTATCGGTGTCTTTCTTGCCTACGTGGGAATTAAGAATGCTGGACTTTTGAAATTCTCTATCGATCCAGGGAACTACACGGTTGCAGGAGAAGGGGCTGATAAGGCTCAAGCAGCGATTACAGCAAATGCTTCAGCAGTTCCGGGATTGGTCAGCTTTAATAATCCAGCTGTTTTGGTGGCTCTTGCAGGACTTGCCATTACGATCTTCTTTGTTATTAAAGGAATTAAAGGAGGAATTATCCTCTCTATCTTGACAACAACTGTTCTTGCTATTGCAGTTGGTTTGGTAGATTTGTCTAGTATCGATTTTGCTAATAACCACGTTGGTGCAGCCTTTGAAGACTTGAAGACAGTCTTTGGTGCAGCTCTTGGTTCAGAAGGTTTGGGAGCTTTGATTTCAGATACAGCTCGCTTGCCTGAAACTCTGATGGCCATTCTTGCCTTCTCATTGACAGATATTTTTGACACAATTGGTACCTTGATTGGTACGGGTGAAAAAGTTGGTATCGTAGCAACAAATGGTGAAAATCATCAATCAGCTAAGTTGGACAAGGCTCTTTATTCAGACTTGATTGGTACTTCAATTGGTGCTATCGCTGGTACTTCAAACGTAACGACTTATGTTGAGTCTGCTGCTGGTATTGGTGCAGGTGGACGTACTGGTTTGACAGCCTTGGTTGTAGCTATCTGTTTTGCGATCTCAAGCTTCTTTAGTCCACTTCTAGCGATTGTACCAACAGCCGCTACAGCTCCAATCTTGATTATCGTTGGGATTATGATGTTGGCTAGCTTGAAAAATATCCATTGGGACGATATGTCTGAAGCGGTTCCTGCTTTCTTCACATCTATCTTTATGGGATTCAGCTACTCTATCACTCAAGGGATTGCAGTTGGTTTCTTGACTTACACTTTGACTAAGCTTGTCAAAGGTCAAGCTAAAGATGTTCATGTAATGATTTGGATTTTGGATGCCTTGTTTATCCTTAACTACATCAGCATGGCCTTATAATAGGATAACCCAGGGGGAATTTCCCCCTTTTTTAATACAAAGGAGATAGGTGATGAAAGAGAAAAGTATCTGGAAAGAATTATTGAATCGTGCAGGTTGGCTGTTAATCTTTCTGCTAGCGACAATTTTATATCAGATTCCTATAGGGGTTACTGCTATTTTAACCTTAAGAGAAGTACCGCTATTACAGTCAGGACTGATAGTTGCTGGTATTTCGATTGTGGTTCTGGTGCTATTTATTATTGGAGCTCGTAAAACGCAATTAGCAAGTTTTAATTTTTCTTTTTTTAGAGCTAAGGATTTGGCACGCTTGGGCTTAAGTTATCTAGTCATTATCGGATCAAATATACTTGGTTCTATCTTGTTGCAACTGTCAAATGAGACGACAACAGCTAACCAGTCTCAGATTAATGCTATGGTTCAGAATAGTTCTTTGATTTCCAGTTTCTTCTTACTGGCCTTGCTTGCTCCGATTTGTGAGGAAATCTTGTGTCGTGGGATTATTCCTAAAAAGATTTTCCGAGGAAAAGAGAACTTGGGATTTGTAGTCGGTACGATTGTGTTTGCTTTATTGCATCAACCAAGTAATTTACCTTCTTTATTGATTTATGGAGGTATGTCGATCGTTCTATCTTGGACGGCTTACAAGACCCAACGTTTGGAAATGTCTATCTTACTTCACATGATTGTGAATGGGGTTGCTTTCTGTTTGTTGGCTCTCGTGGTGATTTTGAGTCGGACATTAGGGATCTCTGTTTAAGATTTTTGACAATTGCTTACTTGTTTCTACTGGGAAAAAGATGAATGCAATCGTGTCCATCTTTTTCTTTTTATGGTAAAATAGAGAAATAATATGGTGAAAAGCCTTGAGGGAGTGACCGATATGTCAAGTAAAGCCAATCATGCAAAGACAGCTATTTGCGGAATTATCAATGTAACCCCAGACTCCTTTTCGGACGGTGGTCAATTTTTTGCTCTTGAGCAAGCACTCCAGCAGGCTCGTAAATTGATAGCAGAAGGGGCTAGTATGCTAGATATCGGCGGAGAATCGACTCGGCCGGGAAGCAGCTATGTTGAGATAGAAGAGGAAATCCAGCGTGTTGTTCCAGTGATTAAAGCGATTCGCAAGGAAAGTGATGTCCTCATCTCTATTGATACTTGGAAAAGTCAGGTGGCAGAGGCTGCTTTGGCTGCTGGTGCCAATCTAGTCAATGATATCACTGGTCTCATGGGTGATGAAAAAATGGCCCATGTGGTTGCTAAGGCTGGAGCGAAAGTAATCATTATGTTTAATCCAGTCATGGCTCGACCTCAGCATCCTAGCTCGCTCATCTTTCCTCATTTTGGTTTTGGACAAGCTTTTACAGAGGAAGAGTTAGCTGACTTTGAAGAATTGCTAATCGAAGAGTTGATGGAGACTTTTTTTGAACGAGCACTAGCGAGAGCAGAGGAAGCTGGGATTGCTCAAGAAAACATCCTGCTGGATCCAGGAATTGGCTTTGGTCTGACCAAGAAAGAAAATCTGCTTCTTTTACGGGATCTGGATAAACTATATCAGAAAGGCTATCCAATCTTTCTCGGAGTGTCGCGCAAGCGGTTTGTCATCAATATTCTTGAAGAAAATGGTTTTGAAGTCAATCCTGAGACAGAACTTGGTTTCCGCAATCGAGATACGGCTTCGGCTCATGTAACCAGTATCGCTGCGAGACAGGGTGTGGAAGTGGTGCGCGTGCATGATGTAGTTAGTCACAGGATGGCAGTTGAAATTGCCTCCGCCATTCGTCTGGCTGATGAAGCGGAAGATTTAGATTTAAAACAATATAAATAAGATGAAAGAAATTCAAAACAATCAGTGGATTGCTAACTACCGGACGGACCAACCGCATTTTGGCTTGGAACGAATGGAGGAACTATTAGCTTTGCGTGGCAATCCCCATCTCAAACTCAAGGTCATCCATATCGGAGGGACCAATGGCAAGGGTTCGACCATTGCTTTTTTGAAAAAGATGCTAGAAAAGCTAGGGCTGAGAGTTGGCGTGTTTAGCTCGCCCTATCTCATTCATTATACAGACCAGATTAGCATCAATGGGGAATCTATCCCAGAGGCTAGACTAGAAGCCCTCATGGCAGACTATCAGTCTTTGCTTGAGGGGGAATCGGCTGCCAATTTGGAGGGGACAACTGAGTTTGAGATTATCACAGCCATAGCCTATGACTACTTTGCTTCAGAGCAAGTAGATGTGGCTATCATGGAAGTCGGCATGGGTGGGCTTTTAGATAGTACCAATGTCTGTCAGCCCATTTTGACAGGAATTACGACTATTGGACTGGATCATGTGGCCCTACTTGGTGATACCTTGGAAGCCATAGCAGAGCAGAAGGCAGGTATTATCAAACAAGGGATTCCCTTGGTGACAGGTCATATTGTTCCTGAAGCCTTGACTGTGATAGACTCTATTGCAGAGGCTAAAAATGCGCCGAGACTTGCCTATGGGAGTGATTACCAGGTTCGTCATCAAGAAAGCGTGGTAGCGGGCGAAGTCTTTGACTATACAAGTGTTGTCAGACAAGGTCGCTTCCAGACTGGCCTGCTTGGTTTGTACCAAATAGAGAATGCTGGGATGGCTATAGCTTTACTTGATAATTATTGTCAAGAAGATGGTCGAGAGCAAGCAAGCAATCACTTGCTGACTCAAGCCTTGGAAGAAACAAGTTGGCCAGGGCGTTTGGAAATCGTGTCAAGAGAACCCTTGATGATTTTGGATGGAGCCCACAATCCCCATGCTATCAAGGCTTTATTGACAACCTTGCAAGAACGCTTTGCGGATTATCGTAAGGAAATCCTCTTTACTTGTATCAAAACCAAGGCTTTGGAGGATATGTTAGACTTGCTGGGGGCCATGCCAGATACCGAGCTTACTCTGACACATTTTGACGATAGTCGGGCGACTGATGAAAGCGTGCTGGAAGAGGCAGCTAAGTCTAGAAATCTCAGCTACCAAGATTGGCAGGATTTTCTAGAGCAGAAATTGACAGATAAAAAAGAAGAGAAAAAAACAGTTAGGATTGTCACAGGTTCCTTGTATTTCTTGAGCCAAGTGAGAGCCTATCTGATGGAGAGGAAGAACGAAAATGGATACACAAAAGATTGAAGCAGCTGTAAAAATGATTATCGAGGCTGTAGGAGAGGACGCTAATCGCGAGGGCTTGCAGGAAACACCTGCTCGTGTCGCTCGTATGTACCAAGAGATTTTTTCAGGTCTTGGTCAAACAGCGGAGGAACATTTGTCAAAATCTTTTGAGATTATTGACGATAATATGGTGGTAGAAAAGGATATCTTTTTCCATACCATGTGTGAACACCACTTTCTACCATTTTATGGGAGAGCGCATATTGCCTATATTCCAGATGGTCGTGTGGCAGGTTTGTCTAAGCTAGCCCGTACGGTTGAAGTTTATTCTAAAAAGCCACAAATTCAAGAACGATTGAATATCGAAGTGGCCGATGCCTTGATGGACTATCTAGGTGCTAAAGGAGCCTTTGTTGTCATTGAGGCGGAACATATGTGTATGAGCATGCGAGGTATCAGAAAACCAGGCACTGCAACCTTGACGACAGTAGCTCGTGGTCTATTTGAAACAGATAAGGACCTCCGAGATCAGGCTTATCGTTTAATGGGACTGTAAAAAAATCCGCTTTGGGCGGATTTTTCTAGAAAGGAATCATTATGGATCAACTACAGATTAAGGATTTGGAAATTTTTGCCTATCATGGTCTTTTTCCTAGTGAGAAAGAATTGGGGCAGAAGTTTGTCGTTTCAGCCATCTTATCTTATGATATGACCAAGGCGGCTACAGACTTGGATTTGACAGCCTCTGTCCATTACGGAGAATTGTGTCAGCAGTGGACGACATGGTTTCAGGAAACGAGTGAAGATTTAATTGAAACGGTAGCTTATAAACTGGTAGAACGTACTTTTGAGACCTATCCTCTTGTCCAAGAAATTAAGCTGGAACTGAAAAAACCTTGGGCGCCAGTGCATTTGCCACTAGATACTTGCTCGGTAACCATTCATCGCCGCAAGCAACGAGCCTTTATCGCCCTAGGAAGCAATATGGGAGATAAACAAGCAAATTTGAAACAAGCCATTGATAAACTGCGAGCTTGTGGCATCCATATTCTCAAAGAGTCCAGTGTCTTAGCGACGGAGCCTTGGGGTGGTGTGGAGCAAGATAGCTTTGCTAATCAAGTGGTTGAGGTGGAAACCTGGTTGCCCGCCCCAGTCTTGTTAGATACCTTACTAGCCATTGAGTCAGAGATGGGAAGGGTTAGAGAAGTGCATTGGGGACCTCGTTTGATTGATTTGGACTTGCTCTTTGTGGAGGACCAGATCCTTTATACAGACGACCTCATCTTGCCTCATCCTTACATAGCGGAACGCCTTTTTGTCCTTGAATCTCTTCAAGAAATTGCGCCTCATTTTATCCATCCTACCTTAAAGCAACCGATCCGCAACTTGTATGATGCTTTGAAACAATAGAAAAAACTCTAGTTTTCAGTCACTTGCAACTGAAGGCTAGAGTTTTTATACTCTTCGAAAATCAAATTCAAACCACGTCAGCGTCGCCTTACCGTACATATGGTTACTGACTTCGTCAGTTTCATCTACAACCTCAAAGCAGGGCTTTGAGCAACCTGCGGCTAGCTTTCTAGTTTGCTCTTTGATTTTCATTGAGTATTAAAATAGGTCATTTTCTTCTGGGAGGAGGATAGTTTCTCTACCGTCCATATCTAAAACCAGAACTCTCGGGGGATAAAGAGGGTCAAAGGGATGGTTAAAGTCAAAATCAATGGCTGTAGGGAGGTGTTGACTTGAGAAGTGGAAGGTAATTTTTCCTTGGTTATTAAGCAATTGAAACTCAAGTTCTTCTTCCAATTCAAAGACATTTTTTAAGAAGTGGTCGATGATATACCAAAAAGAGTCAATAACGTCATCAGGCAAGCTGGTAACAATGCCAAAACTAGCCGATCGCATGTGGGTATTGGTAAAAGCCATATTTCTACCCCCTTTCTTTCCCTTATCATACAGCAAATAGGATTAAAAATCAAGAAAAGGCGATTTTTTCTTCATAAACATAGCTTTCTATGAAATTTTTTCAAATAATCTTCAAAAAAAGCTTGAAAGTGTTTACAAATAGTGATAAAATGGAATAAGTAGAAGCATGAAAACGAAATTTTCATACCGTCTCTTTTTTGGAGTCTCGTGAGGTATGATATAGAAAGGAAATGGAATGAATACAGACGATACAGTAACGATTTATGATGTCGCCCGTGAAGCAGGAGTTTCAATGGCGACAGTTAGCCGTGTAGTCAATGGCAATAAGAATGTAAAAGAGAATACTCGAAAAAAAGTGCTTGAGGTGATTGACCGTTTGGATTACCGTCCAAATGCAGTGGCGCGTGGTCTTGCAAGTAAAAAGACAACCACTGTCGGTGTCGTGATTCCAAATATTACCAATGGCTATTTCTCAACGCTTGCTAAAGGGATTGATGATATCGCTGAAATGTACAAGTATAACATCGTCCTTGCCAATAGTGATGAGGACGATGACAAGGAAGTTTCAGTTGTCAATACACTGTTTTCTAAGCAAGTGGATGGTATCATCTTTATGGGCTACCACTTGACTGAAAAAATTCGTTCAGAATTTTCTCGTTCTCGAACACCAGTTGTTCTTGCAGGAACTGTGGATGTAGAACATCAGCTTCCAAGTGTCAATATTGACTATAAACAAGCTACGATTGATGCAGTGACCTACCTTGCTAAAGAAAATGAGCGCATTGCTTTCGTTAGTGGTCCGTTAGTGGATGACATCAATGGTAAGGTTCGTTTGGTTGGCTACAAGGAAGCCTTGAAAAAAGCAGGTATTTCTTATAGCGAAGGATTGGTATTCGAGTCTAAATACACTTATGAAGACGGTTATGCCTTGGCAGAACGCTTGATTTCATCAAACGCAACTGCAGCAGTTGTAACAGGTGATGAATTGGCAGCAGGTGTCTTGAACGGCCTTGCCGATAAGGGTGTGTCAGTACCAGAAGAGTTTGAAATCATTACTAGTGATGATTCGCAGGTCTCTCGCTTTACCCGCCCAAACTTGACAACTATTGCCCAACCTCTTTATGACCTTGGTGCTATTAGCATGCGTATGTTGACTAAGATTATGCACAAGGAAGAGTTGGAAGAACGTGAAGTTCTCTTACCTCATGGTTTGACAGAACGCCGTTCAACACGAAAACGTAAATAGAAAAAATCAGGGAATCGTGCAGATTTCCTGATTTGTTTTTAGAGAAGAGACTTACCCTTCCATATAGTCTTTCAAAGCCTGTCCTGTTAGTCCGGCATTGAGGGCAATGAGGAGTTTCAAACGGGCTTTTTGGGCGTTGAGTTCTTTAACAAAGAAGACACCAGATTTTTGCAACTGCACGCCCCCACCTTGGTAGGCATAAACAGGTTCTGCAATACCGTTAAAGCATCGTGAAACAAGGGCGACTGGGATTCCTTTTTGTAGAAGGGTTTCTAATTTTTGAGCCGTTTCTTTGGGAACATTGCCCGCCCCGAAGGCTTGGATAATCAAGCCGTCTAATTGTTCCAAATCCAGCATATCAATTAGCTCATCTGTCATACCAGCATAAGCCGAGATGATAGGGACCAAGCCTTGTATGTGATCAAGGTCAAAGCGAACACGAGGTTCAGCTGTTTTGAAGTAGAGGATTTCCCGCTTCGTAATCAGACCAAGTGGCCCATGTGTTGGGGTCTGGAAGGTGCCGACGTTGGTCGTATGCGTTTTGGTAACATACTTGGCAGCATGGATTTCATCGTTCATAACGACCAAAACCCCTTTGTCAGCAGCCCTATCATCACTAGCAACTCGTAAAGCACTCAGATAATTATAAACACCGTCGCTGCCGAGTTCGTTGGAGCTGCGCATGGCCCCTGTTAGAACGATAGGCATATGGGGAACTTCCATGGTATCAAGGAAATAGGCTGTTTCCTCTAAAGTATCGGTCCCGTGTGTGATCACCACTCCATCGTAGTTAGCAGCTTCCTCTTTAATTTTCTGGTAGAGGGCCAGCATATGCTTGGGTTTGATATGGGGACTTGGCAGATTAAAAAAATCTAAGGCGTGGACTTGAATTCCTTCAAGTGGGTTGGACACATGGTTCATGGGATTATCTGAACTAGTCACAACAGCGCCAGAAGCATCGGCTTGCATGGAAATAGTTCCACCCGTATGTAAAACAAGGATTTTCTTAGGCATGATTTACTCACTCTTTCTGAAATATGGTATAATCATTGTATCACAAAAGGGGAGATTGGGATAGGATGGAAGTCAAAGCTGTTTTTTTTGATATCGATGGAACCTTGGTCAACGATCGCAAGAGTGTTTTGAAATCCACTAAGGACGCGATTAAGATTGTCAAAGAACAAGGGGTGCTTGTCGGTGTAGCGACAGGACGAGGACCTTTTTTTGTTAAGGAATTGATGGACGATTTGGATTTGGACTTTGCGGTAACCTACAATGGCCAGTATATCTTTAATAAAGACAGAGTCTTGTTCACGAGTCCTATTTCCAAGTTACATTTGCGCCAGCTCATTACGTATGCTAAAAAAGAGGGCAAGGAGATTGCCCTAGGGACCAAGGATGCCATGTTGGGTTCTAAAATCATGTCCTTTGGTTTGGGTTCTTTTTCCCAACGAATCAGTCGCTTCGTTCCCTCAGTTTTAACTCGGACAGTGAGTCATTCCTTTAATCGTATGGTCAGCAAGGTTGTTCCCCAAAAGGAAGAAGATCTGCTTCATCTGATGAATCAGCCTATCTACCAAGTTTTGATGCTGATGACACCAGAAGAATCTGAGAAGGCAGCAGCTGATTTTGAAGATTTGAAATTGACACGTAGTAATCCATTTGCAGCGGATGTCATCAATCAAGGAAATTCTAAATTGGAAGGTATTCGCAGAGTTGGGAAAGAATATGGCTTTGACCTCAACCAAGTGATGGCCTTTGGTGACTCAGATAACGACCTAGAAATGCTGGCTGGTGTCGGTATGTCGGTTGCTATGGGAAATGGCAGTAGCAGTGTCAAGGAAGTTGCCAAGCATATCACTACCAGCAATCAGCAAGACGGAATTCACAAGGCCTTAGAACATTTTGGTGTTTTGGCTTCAGAAAAAGTCTTTGTCAGCCGTGACTATCATTTCAATAAGGTCAAGACCTTCCACCACATGATGGATGAACGAACCCAAGAGGAACCTCGAGCTTGGGATGTAGAAGGTGCAATCCACAGGGCTGGTTTTAAAATAGAAGAATTGGTGGAGTTTGTTCGAGCTGCCAGTCCTTCTGAAGAGGACTTTGGTCAAGCTATATCGCAACTTCATCAAGCTCTTGATAAGGCAGCAGATAAAGTAGCTAAGAAAACGCCGGCCCAGGAAGATTTGGTGGGACAAGTGGATGCCTTGATAGACACGCTTTATTTCACCTACGGTAGTTTTGTTTTGATGGGGGTGGACCCAGAGCGTATTTTTGACATTGTCCATCAGGCCAATATGGGGAAAATTTTCCCAGATGGCAAGGCTCATTTTGATCCAGTGACCCATAAAATCTTAAAACCAGAAGATTGGGAAGAAAAATATGCTCCAGAACCTGCTATTAAAAAGGAACTGCAGCGCCAGCTCAAGGCTTATGAGCGCCATAAAGAGAGAAATGAACAGTAAAAAAAGGAGCTCTGGGCTCCTTTTCTTTGTAATTATAAGGTTTTTTCTTGTTCTCTCACAACCAGCAAATCGACCTTAGCATGGCGGAGAATGTATTCAGATGAAGAGCCAACCAAGAGGCGTTCAAAGGCGTTGAGACCAGTTGCGCCAACGAGTATGAGGTCCACTTCCTCAGCATCTGGAATAGTACGTGCTAGTAGGGTCTTTGGATTTCCCATTTCAATAACGATGTGAACATCTGCCACACCAGCATCTTTAGCACGTTTTTCGTACTCTTTCATCAGACTTTCAGCGTCGACTTGGAGTTCTTCGTAAACTTCAGCATCAAAGGTGGATACGCTTTGGAGAGCGCGTGTGTCAATGACATGAGCGATGGTGAGTTTAGCGTCGTTTCGTAGAGCGGAATGAACTCCCTTGACAAAAGCCAAGTCTGCTTCCTTAGAACCATCGATTGCGACCATAATATTTTGGTAACGTTGTGCCATAATGAAACCTCCTGAAATTTTCTTACTATAATTGTAAACCTTTTCACTATAGAAGTAAAGCAAAAAAGGTATTTTTTAAAAGAATATTAGCGCTTAAAATCTATATAAATATATGATAAAATAAAAGAAAGGATAGCAGGAAAGAAGTGAAGGAGGGAGAATGATGAAAAACGCTTTTCAAAAATCAAATTTCCTTTATTATGGAATCATCCTAGCTTCGGTCTTGGTAGAAGTGATTATGATCTGGCAATTAGAGAGGCTGATTCCATTTCTCTATCCAGGTTTTATTGGCTTTTTAGTCTTTCACCTACTCTACCATCTGATATTATTCCTAGTTGCAAAACGAAGTGGTCGCTGGGATTACTTGATGATATGGGGGCTTTTCCTCATGTTCAATCTTCTCTATGACTCCTTTTTAGGATTGCTTTTTCTAGGTTTATCTTTTGGTATGTGATGTGTCTCTCTAAAAATACCTGCTATCACCGCTGTCTCGGCCTCGCTTTTAGTGAGGCTTTTCTTCTCTCCGAATCTAGTAACACATTTCAGTAAACTTGTCGCATTCTCTTTCTAGTGGTATAATGTTACTATCCTGATGAATTGAGGAAACAAGATGAAAGAATATAACAAGTCTAGTAAGTTAGAGCATGTTGCTTATGATATCCGTGGTCCTGTTTTGGAAGAAGCTATGCGGATGCGAGCAAACGGAGAAAAGATTTTACGTCTGAATACAGGAAATCCAGCAGAATTTGGCTTTACAGCGCCAGACGAGGTCATTCATGACTTGATTATGAATGCGCGTGATAGTGAAGGATATTCTGACTCCAAAGGGATTTTCTCAGCCCGTAAGGCTATCATGCAGTATTGCCAGTTGAAGAAATTCCCCAATGTCGATATTGATGATATTTACCTTGGAAATGGTGTCAGTGAGTTGATTGTCATGTCCATGCAGGGGCTTTTGGACAACGGAGATGAGGTCTTGGTGCCTATGCCAGACTATCCTCTCTGGACAGCAGCTGTCAGCCTAGCTGGAGGAAATGCCGTTCACTATATCTGTGATGAAGCTGCAGAATGGTATCCAGATATTGATGATATTAAGTCAAAAATCAATTCTAATACTAAGGCAATCGTCCTTATCAATCCAAACAACCCAACTGGAGCCCTTTATCCTAAGGAACTCTTGCTGGAGATTATTGAGATTGCCCGTCAAAATGATTTGATTATCTTTGCGGATGAAATTTACGACCGCATGGTAATGGATGGACATGTGCATACGCCTGTGGCTAGTTTGGCACCAGATGTCTTCTGTGTTAGCATGAATGGTCTGTCAAAATCTCACCGTATCGCTGGTTTCCGTGTGGGTTGGATGGTCTTGTCTGGACCTAAGACACATGTTAAAGGCTATATAGAAGGGCTTAATATGCTGTCCAATATGCGCCTTTGCTCTAATGTTTTGGCTCAACAAGTCGTACAAACTTCCTTGGGTGGTCACCAATCAGTCGATGAATTGCTCCTTCCTGGTGGACGAATTTACGAGCAAAGAAATTTCATTTACAATGCTATCCAAGAGATTCCAGGTTTATCTGCTGTTAAACCCAAGGCTGGACTCTATATCTTCCCTAAAATCGACCGCAATATGTACCGCATCGATGATGATGAGCAGTTTGTCCTTGATTTCTTGAAGCAGGAAAAGGTTCTCTTGGTTCATGGTCGAGGCTTTAACTGGCAGGAACCAGACCACTTCCGTATCGTTTACCTTCCTCGTGTTGATGAACTAGCCCAAATCCAAGAAAAAATGACTCGTTTCTTGAAACAGTATCGTAGATAGGGCTTACATTCGAAAAAGCTGGAAACATTTGCCTAGAGCTATTGACAAAAGTGAAAGAATCAGATAGAATAGTAAAGTATGTTTAGTAACTGATCACTTTATAGCCGGCTAAACGAATACAAAATCTATGAGGAGGTATTCATCGTGAAACGTACTTATCAACCAAGTAAACTTCGTCGTGCGCGCAAACACGGATTCCGTAACCGTATGTCAACTAAAAACGGTCGTCGCGTATTGGCAGCTCGTCGTCGTAAAGGACGCAAAGTTTTGGCTGCATAAACCAAACGAACTATAACAAAAATCAGTAGGAACTCGAGTCTACTGATTTTTATTTTTGTAAAAAGTTCAAAAATGCTTTATATTTTTGCTCAAATGGTGTATAATATTTCACATACTATAAAAAATGGAGAATAATCATGAAGAAATCAAAAGTTATGCTTTTTGGAGCTATGGCTTTGACAGCAGGTCTAGCTCTAGCGGCATGTGGGTCTTCCCAATCAAGTAATGCAGATAAGACTTACTCTTATATCTTTGTCAATAACCCAGATACCTTGGATTATATTACCTCTACACGAGACTCTACATCTAGTATCACAACTAACTTGATTGATGGTTTGTTGGAAAACGACCAGTATGGCAATCTCATCCCGTCTATGGCTGAGTCATGGACAGTGTCAAAAGATGGTTTGACCTACACTTATAAAATCCGTCAGGGAGCTAAATGGTACACTTCTGAAGGAGAAGAGTATGCGGATGTAACAGCTCATGACTTTGTGACAGGTCTTAAGTATGCAGCTGATAAAAAAGCTGAAAACTTGTACTTGGTACAAGACTCTATCAAGGGTCTAGCAGATTATGTTGAAGGAAAATCATCTGATTTTGCAACTGTTGGTGTTAAGGCAGTGGATGATTACACGCTACAATACACCCTCAATCAACCTGAGACTTATTGGAACTCTAAAACAACAGCAAGTATTCTTAGTCCTGTAAATGAAGCTTTCTTGAAGTCTAAGGGAGATGACTTTGGAAGTGTGACACCATCAAGTATCTTGTCAAATGGTCCTTACTTGTTTAAGTCCTTTACATCAAAATCTTTGATTGAGTTTGATAAAAACCCTAACTACTGGGATAAAGACAAGGTCAAAATTGAGAAAGTGAAACTTTCTTTCTTTGATGGTTCTGACCAAGACAGCATTGCAAGAGGTTTCTTGGATGGTAACTATACTGATGGTCGTATCTTCCCAACAAGTTCAGTATTTGCTGAACTCAAGAAGGGAAATGAGGACAAGATTACCTATACACCGCAGAACTCAGTTACTTTCTATTATCTTTTCAACGTTAATCGTCAAAGCTACAAGCAGACTATGAAACAGTCTGATAAGGAAAAGACAGATTCACGCTCAGCTATGCAAAATAAAGATTTCCGTCAGGCTATCAACTTTGCCTTTGACCGTCATGCTTATGCAGCGCAGACAAATGGTGAAGATGGAGCAGACCGTATCTTGCGTAACACGGTTACACCAAGTAACTTTGTCCAAGTTGGTGATAAGAACTTCGGTGATATTGTTAATGAGAAAATTGTCAACTACGGTAAAGATTGGGGGAATATCGACCTAAACGATGGTAAGCAAGCCTTCTTGAATCCTGAAAAGGCCAAAGAGAAGTTTGCGAAGGCCAAAGAAAGTCTGCAAGCTCAGGGAGTAACTTTCCCAATTCATTTGGATATGCCAGTTGACCAGACTGCTAAGTTAGATGTGCAACAGGCTGGTTCTTTCAAGCAAACAGTAGAAGAAACCCTTGGTAAGGAGAATGTGGTCATCGATGTTATCCAACTATCTCCAGATGAAAAAGACCAAGCAACCTACTTTGCAGATACAGCAGAGCAAAAAGACTACGATATTGACATTTCAGGATGGGGTGGAGATTACTCAGATCCTAAGACTTACCTAGATATCCTTGATCCAGAGACAGGTTCTCAGTTGAAAAACATGGGCTTGTCTGAAGGAAAAGACAAGGAAGTTAAGGACAAGATTGGTCTTGCTGACTACAAGAAACTCTTGGATCAGGCAGACGCAGAAATCACAGATACTCAAGCTCGCTATGAAAAATATGCTGAAGCCCAAGCTTGGTTGACAGATAGCGCCTTGTTCCTACCAGTTCAAAGTGGTGGAGCTAATCCAATCTTCCGTAAGACTGTACCGTTTACAGGACCATTCTCATTCGTTGGTCATAAAGGAAATGCGGACAACTACAAATATGTTGAATTGCAAAAAGAGCCAGTAACTGCTAAACAGTACCAAGAACTTTATGAAAAATGGCTAAAAGAAAAAGCTGAGTCAAATAAAAAAGCTCAGGAAGATTTAGCTAACCACATTCAATAATATTCCTAGTCATGCTTTTCAGTTAATACTCTTCGAAAATCTCTTCAAACCACATCAGCGTTGCTTTATCGTAGGTATGTTACTGACTTCGTCAGTTTCATCTACGACCTCAAAGCAGTGCTTTGAGCAGCCTGCGGCTAGCTTCCTAGTTTGCTCTTTGATTTTCATTGAGTATAAGCATAGTGACTGGATTCAGAAAAAAGGCCTTACCAGACGCTTCTCGCTTCTGGTAGGGCCTTTTCTTTATTCTTTTAAGTGATAAGAGTAGCTAGCGACAACGACGTCCTGGTGCCAACGAAGGGCGTATTTGAGCTTGAGACTCATCTGATTGTGTAGAATATTTTGCCAAGGTTTATTAGGGATAAACTGGGGTACCAGAACAGTGACTGTATAGTTCTTTTTCTGAGCTTCCTCGGAAATTCGTTTGACATACTTGACAGTAGGGGTAATGATATCGCGGTAGCTGGTCTTGATATTTTTCAGAGTAATGGTTGGGAAGTAATCGGCAAATTCTTGGAGAATTTCTTGGTCTTTTTCTGCTGTTTCCTTGGTAGAAATATGCATGGCTAGGACTTCGTCACCGATACTTTGAGCGTAGTTAATGGCTCCGACACTGACTCGGGTGACATTTCCTACTAGGACCAGAACCAGATTACCGTCATAAGTACGTTTTTCGATTCCTTCATAGAGTCGCAGTTGTTGGGCTACTTTTTGGTAATGACTGTGAATTGCCAAGAAGAGTAGGGTGAGTACGAGAATAATCGGGAAGAAAGGCCAGATATCACTGAGACGGAATAAGAGCAGGATTAGCACAATAGCGTAGCAAATGATAGCTCCAAGGATATTGGCAAGGGCAGGTTTTAAGAAATTTGCCCCTTTTTCTTTTTTCCAATGGCGAATCATCCCAGTCTGAGAAAGGGCAAAGGGAACGAAGACCCCGATAGTATAAAGGGGAATCAAACGTTCGGTATTGCCATTAAAAATGAGAAGAAGAATCATAGCCCCAAATGCCAGAGTTAAAATTCCATTAGAGTAGCCTAGGCGGTCTCCTTTTTCCATAAAGAGATGGGGCATGTATTTGTTTTTAGCCATATTGTAAGCCAGCATAGGGAAGGCCGAAAAGCCAGTATTTGCAGCTACGGCCAAAATCAAGGCTGTGGAGAATTGGAAGAGATAATACCCAAGGTGGCCTAAGAAAGAAGTGCCAAGGATGCCTTGAGCCATCTGTGAAAGAATAGTTTCTCCGTGTTGAGGCAGAATCCCCATCCAGTAGTTTAGGAAGGTGATACCAGCAAAAAGAAAACCTAAAATCAGTGACATGATGGTCAAGGTTTGAGCGGCATTCTTTTCTTTTGGAGTCTTGAAAAAGGGAACGGCATTTGAAATAGCTTCAACCCCTGTCAGAGAGGCAGATCCGCTGGTAAAAGCTCTAAGAATGAGAACGATAGACAGGCTTGGAACAGCATGCCCAATAGGTGAAGTTGCCTGATAGCTGAGAGAACCTGTCACTAGTTGAAAGATTCCATAGAGCAAGAGAAAGACAGTACTGATGATAAAGAGATAGACAGGAATCATCAGTGAACTGGCAGATTCTTTTAAGCCCCGTAAGTTCAAGAGCATGAGCAAGCAAACCAGAAAAATAGAGATGTGGAGGTTGTACGGGTGAAGAGAAGGGAGAGCCGCTGTGATAGCGTCCGCTCCAGATGAAACAGATACTGCTACGGTCAGCATATAGTCAACCAGAAGACTACCTCCAGCGATTAAGCCAAGTTCGGGAGATAGATTTTCTCGAGTAACCATATAGGCCCCTCCCCCTTGAGGGTAGGCATGGATGATTTGACGGTAGGAGACGGTCAGGCTAGCTAGGAGCAGGAGGACAAAGAGGCCGATAGGAAGGCTCCACCATATCGCAAGAGGAGAGAGACTAGCCAAGACGAGGACTACTTGCTCAGGCCCATAGGCAATGGAAGATAGAGCGTCGCTTGACAACATGGCCAAGGCCTGCATTTTTCCAAGTAGTCCCCCTTCGCCTTCGGTTAAGGACTTAAGAGGACGACCGATAAAAGTCTGTTTTAATTTTGTAAACATGGCATTTTCCTTTTCTGAAAATTTCAATAAGTGCTATTATACTGCTTTGGAAAAATAGCGTCAAGAGACGACGATGGATTTTAGAATATTTTGTACATATGAGGAGAGAGGTCAGTTTTTTGGTATAATAGAATATAGAAAACGAGGTTAGAAGAGATGATTTTTGATACACATACACACTTGAATGTAGAAGAATTTGCTGGTCGTGAGGCAGAAGAAATTACCTTGGCTGCTGAGATGGGTGTGACACAGATGAATATTGTTGGTTTTGATAAACCGACGATTGAGCGTGCCTTGGAGTTGGTGGATGAGTATGACCAACTTTACGCGACTATTGGTTGGCATCCTACAGAAGCAAGGACTTACACGGAGGAGATTGAAGCCTACTTGCTTGACAAGCTCAAGCATCCCAAGATTGTTGCTTTAGGTGAAATTGGTTTAGACTACCATTGGATGACAGCGCCAAAAGAGGTGCAGGAGCAGGTTTTTCGTCGTCAGATTCAGCTATCTAAGGACTTGGATTTGCCTTTTGTTGTTCATACCCGTGATGCGCTGGAGGATACTTATGAAATTATCAAGAGTGAGGGCGTGGGTCCTCGAGGTGGTATCATGCATTCTTTCTCAGGAACTCTTGAATGGGCAGAGAAGTTTGTCGAGCTTGGCATGACCATTTCCTTCTCAGGAGTGGTGACTTTCAAGAAGGCAACTGATATCCAAGAGGCTGCTAAAGAGTTACCTCTGGACAAGATCTTGGTGGAGACGGATGCGCCTTACTTGGCACCTGTTCCTAAACGTGGTCGCGAAAACAAAACAGCCTACACTCGCTATGTAGTGGACTTTATCGCCGACTTGCGTGGCATGGCGACCGAGGAGTTATCGGCGGTAACAACTGCAAATGCAGAACGAATTTTTGGATTGGACAGCAAGTAATGAAGGAAAAAATTTCTCAAGTCATCGTGGTAGAAGGCCGCGATGATACGGCCAATCTCAAACGCTATTTCGATGTAGAGACCTATGAGACGCGAGGTTCTGCCATTAATGATCAGGATATAGAGCGTATTCAGCGCCTACATGAGCGTCATGGAGTCATTGTCTTTACAGACCCAGATTTCAATGGGGAGCGGATTCGTCGCATGATTATGACGGCCATTCCAACGGTTCAGCATGCCTTCCTCAAACGAGATGAAGCTGTTCCTAAATCAAAGACCAAGGGACGTTCTCTGGGAATTGAGCATGCCAGCTATGAAGATTTGAAAACAGCTCTAGCTCAGGTGACAGAACAATTTGAACATGAGAGTCAGTTTGATATCAGTCGTAGCGACTTGATTCGCCTTGGTTTTCTAGCGGGAGCAGATAGCCGTAAGCGAAGAGAATATCTAGGAGAAGCTCTCCGAATTGGCTATTCCAACGGCAAGCAACTCTTGAAACGCCTAGAACTATTTGGAGTAACCTTGGTGGAAGTGGAAGAAGCTATGAAATCTTATGAGAACAGCTAAGTAGACCCCAAAATACAAGGGGAATGTGTTACAATAGTAGTAACAGATAATAGAAAAGAGAATAGATGAGAATTGCAGATTACAGCGTGACCAAGGCAGTGCTGGAGCGTCACGGTTTTACCTTTAAAAAGTCCTTCGGGCAAAATTTCTTGACGGATACCAATATTCTTCAAAAAATCGTGGATACGGCTGAGATTGATGACCAGGTTAATGTCATCGAAATCGGGCCAGGGATTGGTGCCTTGACCGAGTTTCTGGCTGAGCGTGCGGCTCAAGTCATGGCCTTTGAGATCGACCACCGTTTGGTACCGATTTTGGCAGATACCTTGCGTGATTTTGACAATGTTACCGTAGTCAACGAGGACATTCTCAAAGTTGATTTGGCGCAACATATCCAGAATTTCAAAAATCCTGACCTGCCAATCAAGGTAGTGGCTAATTTACCTTACTACATCACGACGCCTATTCTCATGCACTTAATCGAGAGTGGGATTCCTTTTAGTGAGTTTGTTGTTATGATGCAGAAAGAAGTGGCAGACCGCATTTCAGCCCAGCCTAACACTAAGGCATATGGCAGCTTGTCAATCGCTGTTCAATACTATATGACAGCTAAGGTTGCCTTCATCGTGCCTCGTACGGTCTTTGTGCCAGCGCCAAACGTGGACTCTGCTATTTTGAAAATGGTGCGTCGTCCAGAACCAGCCGTAGCAGTGGAAGACGAGAACTTCTTCTTTAAGGTTTCTAAGGCTAGTTTCACTCATCGACGCAAGACTTTATGGAATAACCTGACAGGTTACTTTGGCAAGACTGAAGAGGTCAAGGACAAGCTGACCAAGGCTTTGGACCAAGCAGGCTTGTCACCAAGTGTACGTGGGGAAGCCCTCAGCTTGGCAGAATTTGCCAGCCTAGCAGATGCGCTTAAAGGACAAGGGCTCTAAGATGCAGGGACAAATCATTAAAGCCTTGGCAGGGTTCTACTATGTAGAAAGTGATGGTCAGGTTTATCAAACACGAGCGCGTGGGAATTTCCGTAAAAAAGGCCATACTCCCTACGTTGGGGATTTGGTCGACTTTTCTGCCGAGGAAAATTCAGAGGGCTATATCCTCAAGATTCACGAACGGAAAAATAGTCTGGTCCGTCCACCCATTGTCAATATTGACCAAGCTGTGGTGATCATGTCTGTCAAGGAACCTGATTTTAACAGCAATTTGTTGGATCGTTTCTTGGTTCTATTGGAGCACAAGGACATCCATCCTATCATTTATATTTCTAAAATGGACTTGCTGGAAGATCGGTCAGAATTGGATTTTTACCAGCAGACCTATGGTGACATTGGCTATGACTTTGTGACCAGTAAAGAAGAACTCTTGCCTTTGTTAACAGGAAAGGTTACAGTCTTTATGGGGCAGACAGGTGTTGGGAAGTCAACTCTTCTCAATAAAATCGCACCAGATCTCAATCTTGAAACAGGAGAAATCTCAGACAGTCTGGGTCGTGGGCGCCATACCACTCGAGCTGTTAGTTTTTACAACCTCAATGGGGGTAAAATCGCGGACACACCAGGTTTTTCATCGCTGGACTATGAAGTATCAACGGCTGAAGACCTCAATCAGGCTTTTCCAGAGCTTGCCACTGTCAGTCGAGACTGCAAGTTCCGTACTTGTACCCATACCCATGAGCCGTCCTGTGCTGTCAAGCCAGCAGTTGAAGAAGGTGTTATTGCCAGCTTCCGTTTTGACAACTACCTGCAATTCCTCAGTGAGATTGAAAATCGCAGAGAAACCTATAAAAAAGTCAGCAAAAAAATTCCAAAATAAGGAGAAACCTATGTCTCAATACAAGATTGCTCCGTCAATTCTGGCAGCAGATTATGCCAACTTTGAACGTGAAATCAAACGTCTAGAAGCAACTGGGGCAGAATATGCCCATATCGATATCATGGATGGTCACTTTGTGCCACAAATCAGTTTTGGTGCAGGTGTGGTCGAAGCTCTTCGTCCTCATAGTAAGATGGTTTTCGATTGCCACTTGATGGTGTCAAACCCTGAACATCATCTGGAAGACTTTGCGCGTGCGGGTGCAGACATCATCAGTATCCATGTGGAAGCAACGCCTCATATCCATGGTGCCCTCCAAAAAATTCGTTCACTCGGTGTCAAACCTTCGGTCGTTATCAATCCTGGTACGCCTGTTGAGGCGATTAAGCACGTGCTTCACCTAGTTGACCAAGTTTTAGTCATGACAGTTAATCCAGGCTTTGGTGGGCAAGCCTTTCTACCAGAGACAATGGATAAGGTTCGTGAGTTGGTTGCTCTTCGTCAGGAAAAAGGCTTGAACTTTGAAATTGAAGTGGATGGTGGGATTGATGACCAAACTATTGCTCTAGCCAAAGAAGCTGGTGCGACAGTTTTTGTAGCAGGTTCCTATGTCTTTAAGGGAGATGTCAATGAGCGAGTACAAACTCTCAGAAAACAACTGGACTAGGGTTGCCGTTTTTGCAGGAGGAGACCGCGGTCACTACCGGACAGACTTCGATTGCTTTGTTGGTGTGGATCGAGGCTCGCTCTGGGTCTTGGAGGAAAACCTACCTCTTGCTCTAGCGGTTGGAGATTTTGATTCTGTGACGGAAGAAGAGCGACAGGTGATTCAAAAACGTGCCCAGTATTTTGTTCAAGCCCGACCAGAAAAAGATGATACCGATTTGGAATTGGCTCTCTTGACTATTTTTGAGAAAAATCCTCAGGCTGAGGTCACTATTTTCGGTGCTTTGGGTGGCCGTATTGATCATATGCTGGCCAATGTCTTTTTGCCTAGCAATCCCAAGTTGGCGCCTTATATGCGCCAGATAGAAATTGAGGATGGGCAAAATTTAATTGGCTATTGTCCAGAAGGAATCAGTCAGCTAGAACCTCGTTTAGACTATGACTATCTAGCCTTTATGCCGGTTCGGGATAGCCAGCTGACCATTCTTGGTGCCAAGTATGAGTTGACAGAGGAAAATTTTTTCTTTAAAAAAGTGTACGCTTCTAACGAATATATAGATAGGGAAGTGTCGGTGACTTGCCCAGATGGCTATGTGGTCGTGTTGCATAGCAAGGACAGGAGATAGGATGGAAAGTTTACTTATTCTATTATTGATTGCTAATCTGGTAGGCCTCTTTCTCATTTGGCAAAGGCAGGATAAGCAGGAAAAATATCTGACCAAGAGCTTGGAGGACCAAGCAGATTATTTGTCAGACCAGTTAGATTATCGCTTTGAACAAGCCAGACAAGCTAGTCAGTTAGATCAAAAAGATTTGGAAGTGGCTGTCAGTGACCGTTTGCAAGAAGTGCGAATTGAATTGCACCAAGGCTTAACTCAAGTTCGTCAAGAAATGACAGAGAATCTCTTGCAAACTAGAGATAAGACCGACCAACGTCTTCAAGCCTTGCAGGAATCAAATGAGCAACGTTTGGAGCAAATGCGCCAAACGGTCCAGGAAAAACTAGAAAAGACCTTGCAGACACGCTTGCAGGCTTCCTTTGAGACAGTTTCCAAACAACTGGAGTCGGTCAATCGTGGCCTTGGAGAAATGCAGACAGTTGCCCGCGATGTTGGAGCCCTCAATAAGGTTCTCTCAGGAACCAAGACGAGAGGGATTCTGGGTGAATTGCAACTGGGGCAAATTATTGAGGACATCATGACCCCTGCCCAGTATGAACGAGAATATGCAACGGTTGAAAACTCCAGTGAACGAGTGGAGTACGCTATCAAGTTACCTGGCCAAGGCAATCAAGAATATGTCTACTTACCGATTGACTCCAAGTTTCCACTGGCAGATTATTACCGCTTAGAAGAAACCTATGAAGCGGGTGACAAGGACGAGATCGAACGCTGTCGTAAGTCGCTCCTAGCCAACGTCAAACGCTTTGCCAAGGATATCAAGAGCAAGTACATAGCACCGCCTCGGACTACCAATTTTGGAGTTTTGTTTGTTCCGACAGAAGGGCTCTACTCAGAAATCGTCCGCAATCCCGTCTTCTTTGATGATTTGAGACGGGAAGAACAGATTATCGTAGCTGGGCCAAGTACTCTTTCTGCCCTTCTTAACTCCCTATCAGTTGGCTTTAAAACACTTAATATCCAAAAGAGTGCCGACCATATCAGTAAGACTCTTGCTAGTGTCAAGACTGAGTTTGGCAAGTTTGGTGGCATTTTGGTCAAGGCACAAAAACACCTCCAACATGCCTCTGGCAATATTGATGAACTATTAAACCGTCGTACCACAGCTATCGAGCGGACGCTCCGTCACATTGAGTTGTCAGAAGGTGAGCCTGCGCTTGATCTACTCCATTTCCAAGAAAATGAGGAAGAATATGAAGATTAGTCACATGAAAAAAGATGAGCTGTTTGAAGGCTTTTACCTAATCAAGTCAGCTGACCTGAGGCAAACTCGAGCTGGGAAAAACTACCTAGCCTTTACCTTCCAAGATGATAGTGGCGAGATTGAAGGGAAACTCTGGGATGCCCAATCTCATAATGTTGAGGCCTTTACAGCAGGTAAGGTTGTCCACATGAAAGGACGTCGAGAAGTTTATAACAACACCCCTCAAGTCAATCAAATTACTCTCCGCCTGCCTCAACCTGGTGAACCCAATGACCCAGCTGATTTCAAGGTCAAGTCGCCAGTTGATGTCAAGGAAATCCGTGACTACATGTCGCAAATGATTTTTAAAATTGAAAATCCTGTTTGGCAACGGATTGTCCGAAAGCTCTACACCAAGTATGATAAGGAATTTTATTCCTATCCAGCTGCCAAGACCAACCACCATGCCTTTGAAACAGGCTTGGCCTATCATACGGCGACTATGGTGCGTTTGGCAGATGCTATTAGCGAGGTCTATCCTCAGCTCAATAAGAGTCTGCTCTATGCTGGGATTATGTTGCACGACTTGGCCAAAGTTATCGAGTTGACGGGGCCAGACCAGACCGAGTACACGGTCAGAGGCAATCTCCTTGGGCATATCGCTCTGATTGATAGTGAAATTACCAAGACAGTTATGGAACTCGGTATCGATGATACCAAGGAAGAAGTCGTTCTGCTTCGTCACGTCATCCTCAGTCACCACGGCTTACTTGAGTATGGAAGCCCAGTCCGTCCACGCATTATGGAAGCAGAGATTATCCATATGATTGATAATCTGGATGCAAGCATGATGATGATGTCAACAGCTCTGGCTTTGGTGGATAAAGGAGAGATGACCAATAAAATCTTCGCTATGGACAATCGTTCCTTCTATAAACCAGATTTAGATTAATAATTTAAGAAAAATGAGCATTTTTAGGACAAGAATGTTCGTTTTTTTATGTGAATATGGTATAATAAGTAAAAGATAAAAATTAATACTCTTCGAAAATCTCTTCAAACTAGGGTAACATCGCCTTGTCGTATGTATATATGTAGTTATATTACAGACTTTGTCAGTTCTATCGACAATCTCAAAACAGTGTTTTGAACCACCAGCGACCAGCTTTCTAGTTTGCTTTTTGATTTTTTGAATAAAAATGGAATAGGAAATAGAAATGAAATTAAGAAGAAGTGATCGGATGGTTGTCATTTCCAACTATTTGATTAATAATCCTTATAAACTAACTAGCCTCAATACTTTTGCTGAAAAGTATGAATCTGCTAAATCATCCATCTCAGAAGATATCGTGATTATCAAACGAGCCTTTGAGGAAATCGAAATTGGTCACATCCAGACTGTAACTGGGGCTGGCGGAGGTGTTATCTTTACACCGTCTATTTCGAGTCAGGATGCTAAGGAAATGGTTGAAGACTTGCGTGCCAAGTTGTCAGAAAGTGATCGTATCTTGCCAGGTGGTTACATCTACCTGTCCGATTTACTTAGCACACCAGCTATCTTGAAAAATATTGGTCGCATTATTGCCAAGAGCTTTATGGACCAAAAGATTGACGCGGTTATGACAGTAGCGACCAAGGGTGTTCCGCTTGCAAATGCAGTTGCCAATGTCCTCAATGTTCCTTTTGTTATTGTGCGCCGTGACCTGAAAATTACCGAAGGTTCAACTGTCAGCGTCAACTATGTATCAGGTTCAAGTGGTGACCGCATTGAGAAAATGTTCCTTTCAAAACGTAGTCTCAAGGCAGGAAGCCGTGTCTTGATTGTGGATGACTTCTTGAAAGGCGGCGGAACGGTCAACGGGATGATTAGTCTCTTGCGTGAGTTTGATTCGGAATTGGCAGGTGTAGCAGTCTTTGCGGACAATGCCCAAGAAGAACGTGAAAAGCAGTTTGACTACAAGTCACTCTTGAAGGTAACCAATATTGATGTCAAGAACAAAGCCATCGATGTTGAGGTTGGCAATATCTTTGACGAAGATAAATAAGAGATAGAACTAAAGGTTGGAACGATTGTCCCAGCCTTTCTTTGCAAATAGAATAGAAGGAAACTTATGAAAACACCATTTATCAATAAAGAAGACTTAGAAAAGATTGTTGCCGAGTTCCCAACTCCCTTTCACTTATATGATGAGAAGGGGATTCGTGAGAAGGCAAGGGCCGTCAACCAAGCCTTTTCGTGGAACAAGGGCTTTAAGGAATATTTTGCAGTTAAGGCTACTCCAACACCAGCTATTTTGAAAATTCTCCAAGAGGAAGGCTGCGGTGTGGATTGCTCTAGTTATGTAGAACTTTTGATGAGTCATAAACTGAATTTCCCTGGTTCTGAGATTATGTTCTCTTCAAACAACACGCCAGACAAGGAATACGCCTATGCACGTGAATTGGGTGCGACCATTAACTTGGATGCCTTTGAAGATATTGAACATCTAGAGCGTGCAGCAGGCATTCCAGAAATTATCTCTTGTCGTTATAATCCTGGAGGCGTTTTTGAACTGGGGACAGACATCATGGACAATCCTGGAGAAGCCAAGTTTGGCATGACCAAGGACCAGATCTTTGAAGCTTTTGCTATCTTGAAGGAAAAAGGAGCCAAGACTTTTGGGATTCACTCCTTTCTAGCATCCAATACCGTCACCCATCTCTATTATCCAGAGTTGGCGCGTCAGCTTTTTGAATTGGCTGTTGAAATCAAGGAAAAGTTGGGTATTTCACTAGATTTTATCAATCTTTCTGGCGGTATTGGTGTCAACTATCGTCCTGAGCAGGAGCCAAATGATATCGCCTTGATTGGTGAGGGAGTTCGTAAGGTGTATGAAGAGGTCCTTACGCCAGCAGGTCTTGGTCAGGTTAAGATTTTCACCGAATTGGGTCGTTTTATGCTAGCCCCTCACGGTGCTTTGGTCACAAGAGTCACTCATAAGAAGGAAACCTACCGTACCTATCTAGGTGTGGATGCATCAGCAGTCAACCTCATGCGTCCAGCAATGTATGGAGCCTACCATCATATTACTAACATGACACATCCAGATGGACCAGCTGAAGTGGTAGATGTGGTTGGTTCACTCTGTGAAAACAATGATAAATTTGCAGTGAATCGCGAACTGCCTCATACAGAAATCGGTGATTTGCTGGTAATTCATGATACAGGTGCTCACGGTTTTTCAATGGGCTACCAGTACAACGCCAAACTTCGTTCTGCGGAAATCCTCTATACCGAAGAAGGTAAAGCCCGCCAAATCCGCCGTGCAGAGCGCCCTGAGGACTACTTTGCAACCTTGTATGGCTTTGATTTTGAAGAATAAAATGATAATTCATTGAAAATGAAATTGAAAAACAGATTGCTTTCTAAAAAATAGGCAAAAATCTTGTTTTTCCTTCAAGTCATGATATAATAAAACTATAAAACGTTTTCAAGGAAGGTAACGATATGTCTGAAGAAACAATTGATTATGGACAAGTGACAGGAATGGTGCATTCGACAGAAAGTTTTGGGGCGGTAGATGGCCCTGGTATTCGCTTTATTGTCTTTTTGCAGGGCTGTCACATGCGTTGCCAGTATTGCCACAACCCAGACACTTGGGCTATGGAGTCCAATAAATCACGTGAACGGACGGTAGATGATGTTTTGACAGAGGCCTTGCGCTACCGCGGTTTCTGGGGGAATAAGGGTGGGATTACAGTCAGTGGAGGAGAAGCCCTCTTGCAGATTGATTTCCTGATTGCCCTCTTCACCAAGGCTAAGGAACAAGGAATCCACTGTACCTTGGATACCTGTGCCCTTCCTTTCCGTAATAAACCACGTTACCTTGAGAAGTTTGACAAACTCATGGCTGTCACTGACTTGGTCCTCTTGGATATCAAGGAAATCAACGAAGAACAGCACAAGATTGTTACTAGCCAAACCAATAAAAATATCTTGGCTTGTGCCCAGTATCTATCAGATATTGGAAAACCTGTCTGGATTCGCCACGTGCTAGTTCCAGGATTGACAGATAGAGATGATGACTTGATTGAACTTGGTAAGTTCGTCAAGACCCTTAAAAATGTTGATAAGTTTGAAATTCTACCTTATCATACCATGGGAGAATTCAAATGGCGTGAATTGGGAATTCCTTATTCCCTCGAAGGAGTTAAACCACCAACAGCAGACCGCGTTAAGAACGCTAAAAAACTCATGGATACCGAAAGTTACCAAGACTATATGAAACGTGTACATGGATAAAAAAGAAGCCTGATGGAAACATCGGGCTTTTAAGTTTACACAAATCTAGATAATTAAATGAAACAAAATTTTATACTCTTCGAAAATCTCTTCAAACCGCGTCAACGTCGTCTTGCCGTATGTATGGTTATTGACTTCGTCAGTTTCATCCACAACCTCAAACCCATGTTTTGAGCTGACTTCGTCAGTTCTATCTGCAACCTCAAAGCAGTGCTTTGAGCAACCTACGGCTAGCTTCCTAGTTTGCTCTTTGATTTTCATTGACTATAAATCTTTTTTACTCTCTAAATTCTGAAAAAAATCCGAAAAAGAATGTGTAAGATATAGTTACTTTTAGAAATATTAAATAGAATAGGAGAACATCATGGAACAAAGTATTATCATTAAAAATTTATGTAAGTCGTATGGGCAAACTCAAATTTTAAAAGATATTTCTTTTGAAGCAAAAGCAGGTAGAGTGACTGCTTTCCTAGGTCCAAATGGAGCTGGAAAAAGTTCAACCTTACGTATTTTATTAGGATTAGACAAAGCAACATCTGGTATTACTAAAATTGGAGATCAAACTTATAAGGAATTAAAATTTCCTCTAAAAACTGTAGGAGCTTCATTTGACAGTGTAGGTGCTCCTGATGATCGGACTGTTTATCAACATTTGAAAATTGTTGCTGCTAGTAATGGGATATCCAGTCAGCGAATTGAGCAAGTCTTGGATATGGTGGATATTAGTCATAAGAAAAAATCTAAAATTGGGAAATTATCATTAGGAGAAGGACAACGCTTGGGAATTGCAACAGCTCTATTAGGAAATCCTCAATATCTGATATTGGATGAACCGACTAATGGGTTGGATCCAAGAGGAATTCGGTGGTTTAGAGAGTTTATAAAAAAACAAGCTCAAGAAGGGAAAACAGTCTTGCTATCATCTCATATATTATCGGAAGTGGAAGCAGTAACAGATGATGTAGTTATCATAAATAAAGGAAAAGTTCTTATAAAAGGGACTTTACAAGAAGTGATGAAAAATCTTTCTTCACTAGAGGAAGTCTTCTTTAGTTTAACAGAGGGAGGAAAGTGACATGGCACTTATTTACTCTCTTCATTCTGAAATATTGAAATTGCTTTATAGGAGAGCTACTCATGTTGTACTATTCTTGATACTGGTGTTTCAAACGTTTTTAGCAAATATTGGTGTTTCTCAAATTGTTTCAGTTGGTATTCATGCTACACCAGAGACAAATCCAGAATTAGCAGAAGCTATACCTCCTATTGAATTTTTAGGTTTTGATGTCACTTTATTTGGTGTTTTTATTATGATTATCCTAGGCTCAATTTACGGAGCCGAGGAGTATAAATGCTCTGCTATTCGTACAAGCCTCCTCTCTATTACAAATCGAAGTACTTTCCTAGTTTCAAAAACATTAGTTTGGCTTGTATTTTCTTTTTTCATTTCATTTTTATCAATATTCCTTACGATTAACATGACACATTATGTTTTAGGACAAGATGGCTTATTGCTTTTTTCACTAAATGGGACAGTTTGGTTCTATATATTTTTAGCCAGTATAGCTTGGACCTTGTTGGGGCTGCTAGCCTATATTATGGCTTTGGCATTTAAAACAGCCATTGTTCCTCTATTATTTTTGCTTCCTCAAGTCTACAATTCAGGAACATTCTTAGCAAACTATATCTCAGCTGCAAAATTTCTTCCAGTTGCATTGGGGCAAGGATTGATTGCTACATCTCCTCAAATTTTAGAACATAATAGTTTACAACATATTTTATTTTTACTTTGTTGGAACTTCTCATTCTTGGCTTTAGCAATTTACCGCTTACTCAAGTCAGATATTGGAGGAGGTGAATAAGTTGAAAGAACAACTTAAAAGTGAGTATCTCAAGTTTATTATGAATCCTTGGCACTGGTTGATTATAGGTGCTCTATTACTGTGTATTCCGGCGATGGTTGTTTTTTTAAATAGTAAGTCAGACCAGTTGACTCTACAGTTTGTTTTGGAACAGCTACTGCAAAGTCTCTATTTAGGACAGGCAGGTTTCGTTAGTCTAGCGGTTCTATTTATAGGTCAAGAATTTACAGGTTCTAGCCTTCGTACCAGTTTTCTTACCTGTCCAAACCGTTTTAAATTTATAATATCTAAACTAGCTATTGTATTATGTATGGAAATTGTATTATTGGTTGCTGTAATATCATTATGCATACTAATCGCCCAAGGATACTACAATATCAATCTTTTGAGTAATATTAAACATGTTCTAACAATTCTATTTCCAGCTTGTATTTCTATTCTAACCTTCTCTCTTTTAAGTGGTATTTTTGTATTTATTTCCCAGTCTTTTATCTTAATTTTGGGAATAAGTTTATCCCTTTTATTGGGGTTGGGACAAATGTTATTACAATTCAGTTCTTTTTTTAGAAATTTACCATTACTGGCTAGTATGAATTGTTTTTATACCTATCCATTGTCTCTTTATTATCCAGTGTGGCAAGGCTTAGGGATACAAATAGTTTGGTTATTAATTGTTTTTGTATTTGCTACACTGATACTAATAGGAAGAAATGTAGGCTAAAGACAGGGGATATCCTGTCTTTTTCTCAGTTAGTGCTATAATATATTCAGGAGGGTGAGTTATGGCTTATAAAATTTTGGTTGTAGATGATGATCTTGCTATTCTTCGCCTAATAAAAAAAGTACTAGAATATGAAAAATATGAAGTAGTCATACGAAATAAGATAGAAGAGATTGATCTTTGTGATTTTACAGGCTTTGACTTGATTCTATTAGATATTATGATGCCTGTTAGTGGTTTAGAAATCTGTCAGATGATTCGCGAGCAGATAACTGTTCCTATCTGTTTTATAACTGCAAAGGATATGGATGAAGACTTAGTAGCTGGAATCAATGCAGGTGCTGATGATTATATTATGAAGCCCTTTAGTATGCAAGAATTGTTAGCACGTGTTAAAATGCACTTGCGTCGTGAAGAACGGACTAAAGGAAATGTTCATCAAATAAAGATTGGGAAGCTTATACTATATACGGATAGTAAGGAACTATTTGTAAACGATGATAAGATTGCTCTGACAAGGAGGGAATTTGACATAGTGAATCTTTTGGCAAGCAACCCAAGTAAAATATATTCTATTGAGGAAATTTATAATTATCTATATCCACAAAGTTCAGAAGCTCTTTTACGTTCGGTTTCAGAGTACATTTATCAAATTCGTCAAAAGCTGAAACCTTATCAATTAAATCCAATTAAAACCTTGTACGGTGGAGGATATCAATGGGTAGAATCAAAAGTTTTAGACAATTAATTCGAGAAACCTGTTGGAGAATTATTTGGCAATTTAGTCTTGGCTTACTAATGGCCTATCTTATTCCTTTAGCTTCAGTATCTATACAAATAAATGAAGACGGGAAAACTTTAAACAATAGTGGTGTTCTATCAATCTTTTTTAATGTGTCATCATGGATATATATTTGTGTTTTATTGATTATTCTAATAAGTTATCACATTGGAAAATTGTTGAAAAAACTGAGTTATGAAATGACTTTGATTTATGAAAATAGTATGTGGTTGGAGAGGGAATGTACAGAAAGTTTAACGGTTAAAGAATTTCGTGAGACAGGAAATCGGATTATTGTGATGCAAGATAGAATTAGACAATTAATAGTTGATGAGAAACAGCAGAAAGAAGATTTGATGTTTCAGGTTTCAGCAGCTTCTCATGATTTAAAAACTCCCTTAACCATTATTAGGGGAAATGTGGAATTTTTGCAGGCGATAACTGAAAACGACCAATCTCAAGAATGCTTAGCAGATATAGAAAGAGCTAGTCAACAGTTACTAGATTATTTCAATCAATTGATTCACTATTCTAAAACCTATTATGATGATGAGACAGGCTGGGTGGAATATTCCTCTTCAGATTTTATCAATGAATTAGAGAAAGAAGTTTCTTTTTTGATAAAAAATCAGATGAAGTTTTCTTTTGAACAAAATGTGAACGGAACTGAAAACTATTATATAAATCCATCTCTTCTGATTCGTGCAATACAAAATATTTTAACAAATGCTTTGGAGTATGCAGATAAACAGAATCCTAAAATTAACATTAGGGTAGAGCAAGAGGGGAAAGAATTGAAAATAAGCATATGGAATAATGGTTCGGAATTTCCAGAGGAAGTTTTAAATAATTTTGGAAAGCTCTTTTATCGTATGGATAAAGCTAGATCGTATAAAGAGCAACATTATGGTATTGGACTTAGTTTTGTATGTAGAGTTGCAAAACTACACAAAGGCCGAGTTGAGCTTAGAAATAGAGACGCGGGAGCAGAAGTTTTAATAACTGTGAATTGTATTAAATCATAGCGAGTTACTTGTTAATTTATGATTGAATAGTTTTTATATGTGAGCTTTTAAACTATTTAACTTTTTCGACTAGTATAAGATGTAACGGTAGATAATAAAAACGAATGATGATATCTAGTTGATGAAAACTATTTATCATTCATTCGTTTTTTAATTATTGGATAATTTACGTAGCTTTATCTCGAACGTTGTTTTCCAGCGTTGCGATTTTTGTGTTTTTTCTTGCTTGTGATAGCAGTTGGTTGTTCAGGGGTAACGTCTTTTCGTCCACTTGGTTTAGAGAAAGCACTTGCTTTTGGTGGGTTCTTGGCTAGTTCTTCACGGACTTTTTTGCGAAGTTTTGGACGAACGATATAGTTGACGATAAACTGTTGGAGAATCATCATGAAACCACCGACAACCCAATAAAGTGTGACACTAGCTGGTGAGATGAGAGAGAAGCCGGCAATCATGACTGGGCTCACGTAAGCCATTTTCTTGATTTGATCTCTTTGCGTTTCATCTTCTACTCCGTGAAGTGAAAGGAGTGATTGAAGATAGTAAAGGACACCAGCGCAGGCAGCTAAAATCATACTTGGAGAGCCTAGAGGAATTCCTAGGTAACTTGCTTGAGCAACACCTTCAGTATATTGGGCAGCAAAGTAAATTGCAGAGAAGAAAGGCATTTGAAGGAGGATAGGGAAACATCCTACACCACCAAACATGCTGATGCCGTGCTCTTTTTGAGCAGCAAAGAGAGCTTGTTGGGCTTCGAGTTTTTCTTCTTGAGTTGTTGCTTCCTTGAGACGTGTTTGGTGTGGCTCAAGGACGTGCTTGAGGGCGTTCATCTTTTCAGAGTGAAGCGTTGCCTTCCATGATTGGTAGATACCAAGTGGCAAGATAATCAAGCGCACGATAATGGTTACGATGATGATAGCGATACCGAAGCCTAGACCTTTATCAGTAGCGAAGTACTTGATAGCTTCAGCCATAGGCGCTCCGATCGTATTCCAAATAAATCCTATTGGCTTTCCTGTGGCTTTATCGACGCTAACACAGCCAGTCAAGACTAGCAACATAGCCACTCCCATAGCCGAGAGTGCAAAACGTTTAATAGATTTCACTGTTTTTATTCCTTCTTTAAAAATTATACCTTTCTATTCTACTGTTTTTTTACAAAATATACAATAGTTCTAGAGACCTAATTTGCGATTTTAAAGTCAGAGTAGGGAGGAAAGTTGCTCAGTTGGACATCTAAGTAGCTGACTTTTGAAAAAGGTGTCGGTCCTTTTCGGATTTCTTGGATAAATTTTGCCATGATAGCAGATGAGTCTGCTTGGGCTAAGATTTCCACTGTGCCATCGTCGTTATTCCATACCCGACCTGTGATGCCACCAATTTCAAGTGCCAAGCTGTAAACACCCCAACGAAAGCCGACTCCTTGAACCCTACCTTGGACAATCATTCTAACCTTTTGCATACCAAACCCCTTTGATTGTGTTATAATATTTCTATGACTATTATAACCTCAAAAGCCAATTCTGTGGTAAAAAATGCCAAGAAATTACACCAAAAAAAATACCGCAAGTCTGCCTATTTGATTGAAGGATGGCACTTGTTTGAAGAAGCTGTTCAAGCTGGAGTGACGATTGAGAAAATCTTTGCCCTAGAAAATTACCGAGATCAGTTAGCTACTTTTCCGCAAACTGTCTGGGTGTCAGAGGATATTTTGCTAGATTTAGCGGATTCTCAGACTCCGCAGGGCATTGTTGCCGTGGTTCAAAAAGAAGAAGTAGGACAAGTTGATTTTAGTCAGGGTAAGTTCTTATTTTTGGAAGATGTGCAAGATCCTGGTAATGTGGGAACTATCATTCGGACTGCGGATGCAGCAGGTTTTACTGGAGTGATTGTTTCAGATAAATCGGCAGATATCTACAGTCTCAAGACCTTACGTTCGATGCAAGGCAGTCATTTTCATCTGCCTATTTACCGGATGTCGAGTCAAGCGCTTCTCGAGGAAGCTAAAGAGGCGGCTATCCCTGTGCTGGCAACAACCCTATCTAAAGATTCTATTGATTACAGAGAACTGCCTCCTATAGAAAATTTTGTACTAGTCATGGGAAATGAGGGTCAAGGAATTAGTCCCCTTATGGCTGAAAGTGCAGACCAGTTGGTCCATATTAGCATGAAGGGGCAGGCCGAGAGTTTGAATGTTGCGGTTGCAGCCGGTATTTTGATTTTCCATTTAAGCTAATTTTAACTTTTTTTGTTATAATCAAGGAAAGATGTTCATAGAAAAGGAGAAAAGGATGAATCACACTATTATACATGACCGTGCAGGTCTCAATCAATTTTACGCTAAGGTTTATGCTTTTGTTGGTCTGGGAATCGGACTATCTGCTTTGGTATCGGGCCTTATGTTGACGGTCTTTCAGTCTCAGTTAGTTTACTTTTTGATGCAGGGGCATCTCTGGTTGACCATTGCTACTTTTGCGGAGTTAGCTTTGGTTTTCGTTGCCAGTAGTATGGCTTCAAGGAATAGTCCAGCGGCTCTTCCAGTATTTTTACTTTACTCAGTATTAAACGGCTTTACCCTTAGTTTTGTGGTAGCTTTCTATACTCCGGGTACAGTTTTATCTGCCTTTGTATCAAGCGCCCTTCTCTTCTTTGTCATGGCGGCAGTTGGTATCTTCACCAAGAAAGACTTGAGTGGGCTTGGTCGAGCAATGATGGCAGCTCTCATTGGTTTACTGATTGCTATGGTAGTCAATATTTTCTTGGCTAGTGGTTTCTTTGATTATATGATTAGCGTAGCCATGGTTTTGGTTTTCTCCGGGTTGATTGCTTGGGACAACCAAAGGATTCGCCTTGCTTATGAGCAATCACAAGGTCGTGTAGCGACAGGTTGGGTTGTGTCAATGGCTCTCAGTATCTATCTTGATTTTATCAATCTTTTCCTAAGTATTCTACGTATCTTTGGTCGCAATGACTAGAAGGTCTATGAAATCAGTGTTTTGAGTGACACTGATTTTTTTAAAATTTCTCTTTTCTTTTCTCGAAAATAGGTGTATAATGCTTTTAATTAATTTTTTGAGGAGTAGTTTATGAAGAAAAGTTTTATCCATCAACAAGAAGAGATTTCCTTTGTCAAAAACACTTTTACCCAATATTTGAAAGATAAGTTAGAAGTTGTCGAAGTTCAAGGTCCTATCTTGAGCAGGGTCGGCGACGGGATGCAGGACAACTTATCAGGTGTGGAGAACGCCGTATCGGTCAAGGTTCTCCAAATCCCGGATGCTACTTATGAAGTGGTGCACTCCCTTGCTAAATGGAAACGCCATACTTTGGCCCGTTTTGGCTTCGGTGAAGGTGAAGGGCTTTTCGTCCACATGAAGGCTCTTCGTCCAGACGAAGACTCGTTGGATGCGACCCACTCTGTTTATGTTGACCAGTGGGACTGGGAGAAGGTTATCCCAAATGGTAAACGCAATATCGCTTACTTAAAAGAAACAGTTGAGAAGATTTACAAGGCTATTCGCCTTACTGAGTTAGCTGTTGAAGCCCGTTATGACATTGAGTCTATCTTGCCAAAACAAATCACTTTTATCCACACAGAAGAGTTGGTAGAACGCTACCCAGACTTGACACCAAAAGAGCGTGAAAATGCTATTTGTAAAGAATTTGGAGCAGTCTTCTTGATCGGTATCGGTGGCGAGTTGCCAGATGGTAAACCGCACGATGGGCGTGCACCAGACTACGATGACTGGACAAGCGAGTCTGAAAATGGCTACAAGGGTCTAAATGGCGATATTCTTGTCTGGAATGAATCTCTGGGTGGAGCCTTTGAGTTGTCTTCTATGGGGATTCGTGTAGATGAAGAAACCCTTCGCCGTCAGGTAGAAATTACCGGTGATGAAGACCGTTTAGAATTGGAATGGCACAAGGCTTTGTTGAATGGCCTATTCCCGTTGACAATCGGTGGAGGAATTGGACAATCTCGAATGGCTATGTTCCTACTTCGCAAGAAACACATCGGAGAAGTGCAAACAAGTGTTTGGCCTCAAGAAGTCCGCGATACTTACGAAAATATTTTGTAGAGAATCGAACCGCAAGGTTCGATTTTCTTTCTCTTTTCGCCCATAATTTGGTATAATAAACGGTATGAAAATCGTATCAGGAATCTATGGGGGACGTCCCCTCAAGACACTAGAAGGCAAGACGACAAGACCTACTTCGGATAAGGTTAGGGGAGCTATTTTTAACATGATTGGTCCCTACTTTGAAGGTGGACGAGTCTTGGACCTTTATGCAGGTAGTGGTGGTTTATCTATCGAGGCAGTCTCGCGTGGCATGTCCAGCGCTGTTTTGGTGGAACGAGACCGTAAGGCTCAGGCTATCGTGGCTGAAAATATTCAGATGACCAAGGAAGTTGGAAAATTTGAGCTCCTCAAGATGGATGCAGAAAGGGCATTGGAACAGGTATCTGGGGAATTTGACCTCATTTTCTTAGACCCTCCTTATGCCAAGGAACAAATCGTAGCAGATATTGAAAAAATGGATGAGAAAGAGCTTTTTTCTGAAGATGTCATGGTCGTGTGTGAGACGGATAAGGCCGTCGAACTTCCAGAAGAAATTGCCTGCCTGGGTATCTGGAAGGAAAAAATTTATGGAATTAGTAAGGTGACAGTTTATGTCAGATAAGATTGGCTTATTCACAGGCTCATTTGATCCGATGACAAATGGGCATCTGGATATGATTGAACGGGCGAGCAGACTCTTTGATAAGCTCTATGTCGGTATTTTTTTCAATCCCCATAAACAAGGATTTCTCCCTCTTGAAAATCGTAAACGGGGACTAGAAAAGGCTTTGGAACATTTGGGGAATGTTGAAGTCGTGTTTTCTCATGATGAATTGGTGGTTGATGTTGCAAAAAGACTGGGGGCTACTTTCCTAGTGCGAGGCTTGAGAAATGCGTCGGATTTGCAATATGAAGCCAGTTTTGATTACTACAACCATCAGCTGTCTCCTAATATAGAGACCATTTATTTACATAGTCGACCTGAACATCTCTATCTCAGTTCATCCGGTGTTAGAGAACTTTTGAAGTTTGGTCAGGATATTACCTGCTATGTTCCTGAGAGTATTTTGGAGGAAATAAAAAATGAAAAAAAAGATTAGATGGCCCTTATATGTCATTGCGGCCTTAATTGTGACTTTCTTGGCATTTGTAGTGCCCTTGCCCTACTATATAGAAGTTCCAGGTGGTTCGGAAGATATTCGCCAAGTCCTTAAAGTCAATGACACAGAAGATAAGGAAGCTGGTGCCTATCAATTCGTTACGGTTGGTGTCCAACATGCCACTTTAGCTCATATGATTTATGCATGGTTGACGCCTTTTACAGATATTCGTAGTGCCCAAGAGACTACAGGTGGCTCTTCCGATGTTGAATTTATGCGGATCAATCAATTCTACATGCAAACATCGCAAAACATGGCCAAGTATCAAGGGCTAAAAACAGCTGGTAAAGATATCGAACTCAAATATCTTGGGGTTTATGTTTTGACTGTGACGGATAATTCGACCTTTAAAGGGATTCTTAACATCTCTGATACGGTCACAGCAGTCAATGATCAGACCTTTGATAGTTCCAAAGATTTGATTGATTATGTCAATTCTCAAAAACTAGGGGACTCCGTCAAGGTCACCTATGAAGAGGATGGGCAAACCAAGTCTGCAGAAGGTAAGATTATCACCTTGGAAAATGGCAAAAATGGAATTGGAATCGGTTTGATTGACCGTACAGAAGTGACCAGTGATGTTCCAATTCGCTTTTCAACAGCTGGTATTGGCGGTCCAAGTGCTGGCCTCATGTTTAGTCTGGCCATCTATACCCAAATAGCTGACCCTGGCCTTCGTAATGGCCGCATTGTTGCCGGTACAGGAACCATTGACCGCGATGGTAATGTGGGAGACATTGGAGGTATCGATAAGAAAGTTGTAGCTTCGGCTAGAGAAGGTGCTGCTATTTTCTTTGCCCCTGATAACCCTGTTAGCGAAGAAGAACAAAAAGCACATCCTGATGCGAAAAATAACTACCAAACAGCCCTGGAAGCAGCTAAAACAATCAAGACAGATATGAAAATAGTGCCAGTTAAAACCCTACAAGATGCAATTGATTACTTGAAAAACAATCCCTAGTTTTAAGTGAAGTTTCCAAACTAGCGCACAAACAGAGAAGATGGTATAATAGTCAAATGGTTCAATTATTATTCACTCTAAGCAGTCACATGCTCTTTATTTATGTGAGTTTTTACCTTTTAAAGGATCTTGTTAGATGGGAAAAGGTTTTAAAAGTGACAGCTGAGAATACAAGAAAAGTCCGTTTATTGATAGCTCTTTTCAGTATTGTAATGGGCTACATCATGAGTTCATTCTTTATCAGCCTGTATCAGTTGTGGCAAGAAGTGCTTAGAGGATTATTATAAAATCAAGAGTAAAGGAAATAAGTATGGAAAAAATTGTGGTTCAAGGTGGCGATAATCGTCTGGTAGGAAGTGTTACGATCGAAGGAGCAAAGAATGCAGTCTTGCCCTTGTTGGCAGCGACTATTCTAGCAAGTGAAGGAAAGACCGTCTTGCAGAATGTTCCTATCTTGTCAGATGTGTTCACTATGAATCAGGTGGTTCGTGGTTTGAATGCCAAGGTTGATTTTAATGAAGAAGCCCATCTTGTTGAGGTGGACGCGACTGGCGATATCACTGAGGAAGCTCCTTACAAGTATGTCAGCAAGATGCGCGCATCTATCGTTGTCTTGGGACCAATTCTTGCCCGTGTAGGTCATGCCAAGGTATCCATGCCAGGTGGTTGTACGATTGGTAGCCGCCCTATTGATCTGCATTTGAAAGGTTTAGAAGCCATGGGGGCTAAGATTAGTCAGACAGCTGGTTACATCGAAGCCAAGGCTGATCGCTTACATGGAGCTCATATCTATATGGATTTCCCAAGTGTTGGTGCTACTCAGAACTTGATGATGGCAGCGACTCTGGCTGATGGGGTGACAGTGATTGAAAATGCTGCGCGTGAGCCTGAGATTGTGGACCTAGCCATTCTCCTCAATGAAATGGGAGCTAAGGTTAAGGGTGCTGGTACAGAGACCATTACCATTACCGGTGTTGAGAAACTTCATGGTACGACTCACAATGTAGTCCAAGACCGTATCGAAGCAGGAACCTTTATGGTAGCTGCTGCCATGACTGGTGGTGATGTCTTGATTAAAGACGCTGTCTGGGAGCATAACCGTCCCTTGATTGCCAAGTTGCTTGAAATGGGAGTGGAAGTGACAGAGGAGACTGAAGGGATTCGAGTTCGCTCTCAACTAGAAAATCTAAAAGCTGTTCATGTGAAAACCTTGCCTCACCCAGGATTTCCAACAGATATGCAGGCTCAATTTACAGCCTTGATGACTGTCGCAAAAGGCGAATCAACTATGGTGGAGACAGTTTTTGAAAATCGTTTCCAACACCTAGAAGAAATGCGCCGTATGGGCTTGCACTCTGAAATTATCCGTGATACAGCACGTATTGTTGGTGGACAGCCTTTGCAGGGAGCAGAAGTTCTTTCAACTGACCTTCGTGCCAGTGCAGCCTTGATTTTGACAGGTTTGGTAGCACAAGGAGAAACCGTAGTTGGTAAATTAGTCCACTTGGATAGAGGCTACTACCGTTTTCATGAGAAGTTGGCGCAGTTGGGTGCTAAGATTCAGCGGATTGAGGCAAGTGATGAAGATGAATAAGAAATCAGGCTACGTAGCCAAGCGTTTACTTTTAGTCATTCTGGTACTGATTTTAGGTGCTTTAGCCCTAGGAATCGGTTTAATGGTCGGTTATGGAATCTTGGGCAAGGGTCAAGATCCATGGGCTATCCTGTCTCCAGCAAAATGGCAGGAATTGATTCATAAATTTACAGGAAATTAGGCTGGAAAACCAGCCTTTTTCTAGAGATAAGGAGAAATATGAACAAAAAAACAAGACAGACACTAATCGGATTGCTGGTATTATTACTTTTATCTGCCGGTAGCTATTATATCAAGCAGATGCAGTCGACAGCTAATACTCCTAAAACTAAGGTGAGTCAGAAAAAACAAGCGTCTGAAGCTCCTAGTCAAGAATTGGCAGAAAGTGTCTTAACAGATGTAGTCAAGAGTCAAATAAAAGGGAGTCTGGAGTGGAATGGATCAGGTGCTTTTATCGTCAATGGTAATAAAACAAACCTAGATGCCAAGGTTTCAAGTAAACCTTACGCCGATAATAAAACAAAGACAGTGGGCAAGGAAACCGTGCCAACTGTAGCCAATGCTCTCTTGTCTAAGGCAACCCGACAGTACAAGAATCGTGAAGAAACGGGGAATGGTTCGACTTCATGGACTCCTCCAGGATGGCATCAGGTTAAGAATCTAAAGGGGACTTATACCCATGCGGTCGATAGAGGTCATTTGTTAGGCTATGCCTTGATCGGTGGCTTGGATGGTTTTGATGCTTCTACAAGCAATCCTAAAAACATTGCTGTTCAGACAGCCTGGGCAAATCAGGCGCAAGCTGAGGATTCGACAGGGCAAAACTACTATGAAAGCCTGGTACGTAAAGCCTTGGACCAAAACAAGCGTGTCCGTTACCGTGTAACCCTTTATTATGCTTCAAACGAGGATTTAGTACCTTCAGCTTCACAGATTGAAGCCAAGTCTTCAGACGGAGAATTGGAATTTAATGTTCTAGTTCCCAATGTTCAAAAGGGGCTTCAACTGGATTACAGAACTGGAGAAGTGACTGTTACTCAGTAAAATACAAAATAAACTCCTATGTCACTTGTCGATATAGGAGTTCTTTCTTACTAGTTTAAGCAGGGCTACAATAGATACTGTTACTCAATGAAAATCAAAGTGCAAACTAGGAAGCTAGCCGCAGCTTGCTCAAAGCACAGCTTTGAGGTTGCAGATAAAGCTGACGTGGTTTGAAGAGATTTTCGAAGAGTATGAGAAAAAATAATATGTAATATGTACTGGACTATATTTTGTGATATAATAGAGGGTAAGATACTATTTTAGGAGAAGAACTATGGAAGACCCAAGTAGTCAGAATTTGTTGCTACAATTTGTTTTATTGTTTATCTTGACGGTGTTAAATGCCTTTTTCTCAGCCACAGAAATGGCCATGGTGTCACTAAATCGTGCGCGGGTTGAACAAAAGGCAGAAGAAGGAGATAGACGCTATATCCGTCTGCTGAAGGTACTAGAAAATCCTAACCACTTTTTATCAACCATTCAAGTAGGGATTACCCTGATTACGATCTTATCAGGGGCGAGTTTGGCAGAAACTCTGGGACGAGAAATTGCATCTTGGCTTGGAAATGGCGAAACAGCTTATGCCGTTGCAAGTTTTCTATCTTTAGCATTTTTGACTTATATTTCCATCGTTTTTGGGGAATTGTATCCTAAGAGAATCGCTCTTAATCTAAAGGATGCCTTGGCGATTCGTACAGCGCCAGTTATCATTGGGCTTGGGAAACTAGTTAGTCCCTTTGTTTGGCTCTTGTCTGCATCTACCAATCTCTTGAGTCGCTTGACTCCAATGACTTTTGACGATGCTGATGAAAAAATGACCCGTGATGAAATTGAGTACATGTTGACAAATAGTGAAGAAACACTAGATGCTGACGAAATTGAGATGTTACAAGGGATTTTCTCACTGGACGAATTAATGGCCAGAGAAGTCATGGTTCCTCGAACGGATGCCTTCATGGTCGATATTCAGGATGATAGTCAAACCATCATCCAAAGTATTTTAAAACAAAATTATTCTCGTATCCCTGTCTATGATGGGGATAAGGATAACGTGATTGGGATCATTCACACCAAGAGTCTCCTTAATGCGGGCTTTGTGGACGGTTTTGACAATATTGTTTGGAAGAAAATCTTACAAGATCCACTTTTTGTTCCTGAAACTATTTTTGTGGATGACTTGTTAAAAGAATTGCGCAATACCCAAAGACAAATGGCAATCTTGCTGGATGAATACGGTGGGATGGCTGGTTTGGTGACCCTAGAAGACCTCTTAGAAGAAATCGTTGGGGAAATCGATGACGAAACAGATAAGGCTGAAATCGAAGTTCATAAAATTGGAGAAGATACTTATATCGTTCAAGGTACCATGAATCTCAATGATTTTAATGACTACTTTGATGTTGAACTGGAAAGTGATGACGTTGATACCATCGCTGGTTATTATTTGACAGGGGTTGGGACCATTCCAACGACTGAGAAACTCAGTTATGAATTAGTCAGCCAAAACAAACAACTTATCCTAACCAATGATAAGGTGAAAAATGGACGTGTTACCAAGGTAAAAGTCCAAATTACCGAAGTTGAAATAGAAGAAGAAACAGAGTAAACTAGAGGCTTTTGTCACCAGGCGTGACAAAGCTTTTTTCAGTTGATTTCAAAAGGAATTGTGTCCTCGAAAGACTCAGCCACAAACTTGCCCCAAAAGTTTTTTAAAGTTATACGTATTTATTCAAGGAAAAAGAAAAAAGCCCTTTAAATTGGGCTTTCTGTTTAAATGAAACCTGATAAATCAAGTTAAAGAAGGCGGTAGACGGATTTGAACCGACGATCAAGCTTTTGCAGAGCCGTGCCTTACCACTTGGCTATACCGCCTTAACGTTTATTATTATACCTTGAAAATGATTTTCAGTCAATAGCTTTTTCAGATTTTTTGTATCAATAAGCCTAAATATTCTGAAAATTCGTTTACTTTTCTTGAAATCTATGATATAATTGATGATAACCTATACTTTATTTATAAGAGGAGTAAATAAATGAAAAAAAGTCAAGTGCTTGCTGTAGCGGGAGCTACCTTATTAGCGTCAGGAGTTCTAGCTGCGTGTTCAAACACTAGTTCAAATAATGCTAAACTAGCAAAAGATTACCAATATGTTTATCAAACAGATCCAGAAACCTTGGATTATATCGTCAGCAATATCGATTCAACATCATTCGTCACAACAAATGCTGTAGATGGTTTGTTGGCTAATGATAAATATGGTAACCTGGTTCCTTCTATTGCTGAATCATGGACAGTTTCAAAAGATGGTTTGACTTATACCTATAAAATCCGTAAGGATGCTAAATGGGTGACAGCAGAGGGAGAAGAATACGCTCCTGTAACTGCTAAAGACTTCGTTACTGGTTTGAAACACGCCGTAGATGGAAAATCAAAAGGACTTTCAATCGTTAGCTCTTCTATTAAGGGATTAGAAGCCTATATCAAGGGTGAAACAAGCGATTTTTCAACCGTTGGAGTAAAAGCGCTTGATGATCAAACACTAGAATATACTTTGAACCAGCCAGAAACTTTCTGGAATGACAAGACCACTAGTGGTATTTTGATGCCGGTTAATGAAGAATTCTTAACTTCAAAAGGGGAAGGTTTTGGTGCCCCAACCGATGCTAACTCTATTCTTTATAACGGTCCATTTGTCTTAAAATCTGTAACTCCAAAATCATCTATCGAGATGGCTAAAAATGATGCTTACTGGGACAAAGAAAATGTAAAAATTGAGAACGTTAAGTTCACTTTCTGGGATGGTAAGGACCAAGATGTGATTGCTAAAGGTTTTGCCGATGGTCAATATAGCAAGGCCCGTATCTTCCCTACAAGTTCTACATATGAAAAATATGCAGCTGACTTTAAAGATAACATTTACTTTAATGAACCAGGTGCGGGTGTTGCAACTGTCAGCTTGAATTATGGCCGTACAACCTATAACCACACTGCCAAAACAAGTGATACCCAAAAGACATCTACTCAGAAAGCCTTGCTAAACAAGGAATTCCGTCAAGCCTTGAACTTTGCTGTCGATCGCAATTCTTACTCAGCTCAAACAAATGGTACTGATGGAGCTGCAGTAGCCATCCGTAATACGTTTGCACCTTATAATCTTCAAGTTGGTAAGAAAACATTTGGTGAATTGGTACAAGATAGCTTGGCTAAGACAAATTCTTCTACTTGGTCAAACGTGTCTCTAGCAGATTCTCAAAATGGACTTTACAATGAAGAAAAAGCGAAAGAAGTCTTTGCTAAAGCAAAATCAAGCCTACAAGTTGAAGGTGTTGAATTCCCAATCCACTTGGATGCCTTGGTTATCCAAGAATCAACAGCGGTTGTAAACCGTGTTCAATCATTGAAACAATCAATTGAAAAAGTATTGGGTTCAGATAATGTTGTTGTAGACTTACAACAAATGACTCAAGCAGAAGCTTTACCAATTTCATTTAGCGCTCCAACAGCTAAAGAGCAAGACTGGGATATCCATACCTTGCTAGGATGGAACCCTGACTATCAAGATCCTTCTACTTTCTTGGATCAATTCGTCCTTAAGGGAGGAAGCACTCGTCTTTACCTTGGTATTGACCAAAACACAGATGCATCAGTAGTAAGCAAACTTGGTTTAGCTGACTATGGAAAATTACTTGATGACGCAAACAGCGAAAACCAAGATGTTCAAAAACGTTATGAAAAATACGCGGTGGCACAAGCTTGGTTGACTGACAATGCTTTGACAATTCCAGTAATGGCTTCTCCAAAAGAAACAGCCGTTTCATATGTTTCAAAAGTTCTACCATTTAGCTCTTCATATTCAGTAGCCGGCCTTAAAGGTGAAAATTCAGGATACTTGAAGTACACTGAAGTTGGTGAAAAAGCAATCACCAAAGAAGAGTATGAAAAAGCTCGTGAAAAATGGTTGAAAGAAAAGACTGAGTCAAACGAGAAAGCTCAAAAAGAATTGGCAAGTCATGTGAAGTAAATAATTTTCAATAGAACTTTCTCTCCATGAGGAGAAGGTTCTTTTGGGATTTTTAAAGGAAATGATATGAAAAAATATATTTTTATGCGTGTTTTGCGGTCATTGGTTTCTATCTTCTTAGTAACAACCTTGACTTACACGATTATCTATACAATGGTTCCTCGAAAATTGATTTTCAAACAGGATACCAACTATAACAAGATTGCTACAACTGCTGATAAACGTGATAACTATGAGAATACCGTTTATGAGCGTATGGGCTATATCGAGTACTACGATACCAAAGAGTTGCAAGAAAAAGCTAGCCAGATGGATGCTTCTGTAACAGTTGAAGCCAATGATACCAACAAGGCTATCTATGAAAAATACATCAAACAAATCGGTCATGGTTGGACCCTGGGAGAATTTACTGAAAGTGGCCAATTCTACGCTACACGTGAAATTCCAATTTTTGAACGTGTGTTTAAATTCTATGCAAACTTGCTTGATATCGACCACACAAACAAGATTCAGGACCCAGAAAATCCAAATTTGGAGCGTTATTTGCGTTTTGAAAATGATCCCGCTATCGGCTGGTCTCTGGTAGGTTCAGGGACTAAACACAAGTACCTCTTGTACTTCAATAGTCAGTTCCCATTTGTTCACCAAAACTTTGTGAACTTGAATTTGGGTGATTCATATCCAACTTATGCTAATACTCCTGTGCTTCAAGTTATCACACAAGGACAAGGTCAAACTAAGACATCAGAAGTGCAATTCCCAACTGGTAAGAAAACATCTTCAGTTAATATCTACTCAAGAACCTACAAATCGCCTAGTCAGGCTGATTCTCGTGAAGTAGCTAACTATGGGAAAGATGACCCATATACTGCAACTGAAAGCAACTACCAATATCCTTCTATGATTGCTAGCTCTGCAGTCGTTGGATTGATTGGTTTGGTGATTTCTTATGCGATTGCCGTGCCACTTGGTTCAGCTATGGCTCGCTTCAAGAATACTTGGATTGATAGCTTCTCAACAGGGTTTTTGACCTTCTTGATGGCCCTTCCAACCATTGCCTTGGTTTACATTGTTCGTTTGATTGGATCATCAATTGGTCTTCCAGATTCATTCCCTATCTTGGGTGCTGGAGATTGGCGTTCGTATGTTTTACCAGCAGTTATCCTTGGTTTATTGGGTGCTCCTGGTACAGCTATTTGGATTCGTCGTTACATGATTGACTTGCAATCACAGGACTTTGTTCGTTTTGCTCGTGCAAAAGGTTTGTCTGAAAAAGAAATTTCAAACAAACACATCTTTAAAAATGCCATGGTTCCGCTGGTTTCAGGAATTCCTGGTGCTGTTATCGGGGTTATCGGTGGTGCAACCCTTACTGAAACAGTCTTCGCTTTCCCAGGTATGGGTAAAATGTTGATTGACTCTGTAAAAGCATCTAATAACTCTATGGTCGTAGGTCTTGTCTTCATCTTTACATGTATTTCTATCTTCTCACTTCTTTTGGGAGATATTTGGATGACTATTATTGACCCACGTATTAAATTGACTGAGAAAGGAGGCAAATAATGTCTACAATCGATAAAGAAAAATTTCAGTTCGTAAAACGTGACGATTTTGCCTCTGAAGCCATTGATGCGCCAGCCTATTCATACTGGGGCTCAGTGTTTAGACAATTTATGAAGAAGAAATCAACTGTAGTCATGTTGGGAATCTTGGTAGCTATCATTTTGATGAGTTTCATCTACCCAATGTTTTCTAAGTTTGATTTCAATGATGTCAGCAAAGTAAACGACTTTAGTGCTCGTTATATCAAGCCAAATGCTGAGCATTGGTTCGGTACAGACAGTAACGGTAAATCTCTCTTTGACGGTGTCTGGTTCGGAGCTCGTAACTCTATCCTCATTTCTGTGATTGCGACAGTGATTAACTTGGTTATCGGTGTTTTTGTCGGTGGTATTTGGGGAATTTCAAAATCAGTTGACCGTGTGATGATGGAAGTTTATAATGTCATCTCAAACATCCCATCTCTTTTGATTGTCATTGTCTTGACTTACTCAATCGGAGCTGGATTCTGGAATCTGATTTTTGCTATGAGTGTGACTACTTGGATTGGTATTGCTTACTCAATTCGTATTCAGATCATGCGTTATCGTGACTTGGAGTATAACCTTGCTTCACGTACACTTGGAACACCAACCTTTAAGATTGTTGTAAAAAACATTATGCCACAATTGGTATCTGTTATCGTTACGACGACATCTCAAATGCTTCCAGCCTTTATCTCATACGAAGCTTTCCTTTCATTCTTTGGACTTGGATTGCCGATTACAGTTCCAAGTTTAGGTCGTTTGATTTCAGATTACTCTCAGAACGTAACGACAAATGCATACCTCTTCTGGATTCCATTGACAACTCTTGTCTTGGTATCCTTATCCCTTTTCGTAGTTGGTCAAAACTTAGCGGATGCTAGTGATCCACGTACACATAGATAGGAGTAGAAATGACAAAAGAAAAAAATGTAATTTTGACTGCTCGCGATATTGTCGTGGAATTTGACGTTCGTGACAAAGTATTGACAGCCATTCGCGGCGTTTCCCTTGAACTAGTTGAAGGAGAAGTATTAGCCTTGGTAGGTGAGTCAGGATCAGGAAAATCTGTTTTGACAAAGACTTTCACAGGTATGCTTGAAGAAAATGGTCGCATTGCCCAAGGTAGCATTGACTACCGTGGTCAAGATTTGACAGCTTTATCTTCTCACAAGGATTGGGAACAAATTCGTGGCGCTAAGATTGCGACTATCTTCCAAGATCCAATGACTAGTTTGGACCCAATTAAAACAATTGGTAGTCAGATTACAGAAGTTATTGTAAAACACCAAGGAAAAACAGCTAAAGAAGCGAAAGAATTGGCCATTGACTACATGAATAAGGTTGGGATTCCAGATGCAGATAGACGTTTTGATGAATACCCATTCCAATATTCTGGAGGAATGCGTCAACGTATCGTTATTGCGATTGCTCTTGCCTGCCGACCTGATGTCTTGATTTGTGATGAGCCAACGACTGCCTTGGATGTGACCATCCAAGCTCAGATTATTGATTTGTTGAAATCTTTACAAAACGAGTACCATTTCACAACAATCTTTATCACCCACGACCTTGGTGTGGTGGCAAGTATTGCAGATAAGGTAGCGGTTATGTATGCAGGAGAAATCGTTGAGTATGGAACTGTTGAGGAAGTCTTCTATGACCCTCGCCATCCATATACATGGAGTCTCTTGTCTAGCTTGCCTCAGCTTGCTGATGATAAAGGGGATCTTTACTCAATCCCAGGAACACCTCCGTCACTTTATACTGACCTGAAAGGGGATGCCTTTGCCTTGCGTTCTGACTATGCAATGCAAATTGACTTCGAACAAAAAGCTCCTCAATTCTCAGTATCAGAGACACATTGGGCTAAAACTTGGCTACTTCATGAGGATGCTCCAAAAGTAGAAAAACCAGCTGTGATTGCAAATCTCCATGATAAGATTCGTGAAAAAATGGGATTTGCCCATCTGGCTGACTAGGAGGAAGGAAATGTCTGAAAAATTAGTAGAAATCAAAGATTTAGAAATTTCCTTCGGTGAAGGAAGTAAGAAGTTTGTCGCAGTTAAAAATGCTAACTTCTTTATCAACAAGGGAGAAACTTTCTCGCTTGTAGGTGAGTCAGGTAGTGGGAAAACAACTATTGGTCGTGCCATCATCGGTCTTAATGATACAAGTAATGGGGATATCATTTTTGATGGTCAAAAGATTAATGGTAAGAAATCGCGTGAACAAGCTGCAGAATTGATTCGTCGTATCCAGATGATTTTCCAAGACCCTGCGGCAAGTTTGAATGAACGTGCCACTGTTGATTATATTATTTCTGAAGGTCTTTACAATCATCATCTGTTCAAGGATGAAGAAGAACGTAAAGAGAAAGTTCAAAATATTATCCGTGAAGTAGGTCTTCTTGCTGAGCACTTGACTCGTTACCCTCACGAATTCTCAGGTGGTCAACGTCAACGTATCGGTATTGCCCGTGCCTTGGTTATGCAACCAGACTTTGTTATTGCGGATGAGCCCATTTCAGCCTTGGACGTTTCTGTTCGTGCTCAAGTCTTAAACTTGCTCAAAAAATTCCAAAAAGAACTTGGCTTGACCTATCTCTTTATCGCCCATGACTTGTCGGTTGTTCGTTTTATTTCAGATCGTATCGCGGTTATTTACAAGGGTGTTATTGTAGAGGTTGCAGAAACAGAAGAATTGTTTAACAATCCAATTCATCCATATACTCAGGCTTTGCTTTCAGCGGTACCTATCCCAGATCCAATCTTGGAACGCAAGAAGGTCTTGAAAGTATATGATCCAGATCAACATGATTATGAGACAGATAAGCCATCTATGGTAGAAATCCGTCCAGGTCACTATGTTTGGGCTAACCAAGCCGAATTGGCACATTATCAACAAGGGTTAAACTAATAATGGTTTTATAATTTCCATGTCAACTTTTATGGAAATTATAAACCTTTTTTTGTTAGATTGATTTGGAAAAACTTTGAAAGAGTTTTCGAAAGAAATAGAATTCTTAGAAATCATTGAATTATAGTGAGATGAAATAAAATCTTAACAACTCGATTAGGAAAGTCAAATTAATTTCTAGAAAAGTTATAGAAGTCGCGGCGTATTACTCTAGCTTCAATCTACTATAGTCTAATACTCTTCGAAAATCTCTTCAAAGCACGTCAGCGTCGCCTTATCGTATATATGTGACTGACTTCGTCAGTCTTATCTATAACCTCAAAACAGTGTTTTGAGCAGCCTGCGGCTAGCTTCCTAGTTTGCTTTTTGATTTTCATTGAGTATAATATCTACAATGTAAAAAACTCTAGCTATCAGTTCATTGATAGTTAGAGTTTTTCTATTCATATGATTTAAGGAGTTTAAATAAGGCTTCTATTTCTGATGACGGTGTAGCTGATTTAAGGTAAGCGTAATAAACTGTAAAAGTTATCTTATCCTTCGGTATAAGAGGGATTTTTATTAAATCATCATCTTCATCAGAAAGTGCGATATCAGCCAGTAAACTAAGGCCAATCCCTTTCTTTAAAAGTTCTTTAAGAATGACAATATCATCCGTCTTAAAGAATATTTCTGCCTTGTTTTGATACTTTTGATTAAGTATTTCAAAAGCTTTCAGGTGAACAAAGTGTTCGTCTAAGAGTATAAAGGATTGATCTACTAATTCTTCAAAAGCGAGGGAAGGAACAGTGGCAAAAGGATGGTTCTTAGATAAAACGACATACAGTTCTTTATGAAATAGCTCGTGTGTCTCTATTGAAGGATAATTGAGAGGTTCAATCAAACCGAGTAGGCTTGCATTAAGGCCTCCCTTAAGGAGAAGGTTTAATAACTCTACGGAGCCACCGCGGATAGGACGTATCTTTTTTAAAAAATCGAATTTATCTTTTTCGTTTAAGGCAGCAAAGAGATACTGAATGATAATAGGAGGGAATCCTACAGTAGAGTATTGTGCCAAGGAGCGATTAATTTCTTTGCGAGTAGAAATGACCTCAGGTAAAATCAGTTCTGTATGCTTTAGAAGGATTTGTCCTTGAGGAGTTAGCTTGAAGGAACGATGCGAGGGGTCATGGTGAATCAATTTGCAGTTAAAGTATTCCTCTAAGCGCTTGATAGCATAAGAAATAGATGGTTGGCTGACTTTATGTTGTTTTGCTACTTCCGTATAGGATTGAAGCTGGCAGAGGTCATAAAAATATTGTAGATCTTTTAAATTCATATGGGTTCACTTTCATTAGTTGGAGAAGGAAAATAAGTGGAAAACAGCAGATAAATAATTTTTATCCGTATCCTACAATTTGACTATACGAGTATTCACCAGTTAAAATGTAAGTGAGTCAGGGATCTCAAAGATTATCTAAGATACTCTCAAAAATGACCAACATTTTTTCTCGTTTATCAATAGGGAGCTGTTTAATCTTTATGTTGATTCTTTTGAGTGAAAGATTGTCACTCTTATCAGAGGTTGATTCAAGACTATCAAAATTGAAAAATTCCTCTGGGGTCATTTCTAGGGCGTCAATCACTTTTTCAAGACTGTGAATGGTCAGATTCACATTTTGGTTTTCAAGTTGATTGATATACTTAAGCCCGAGTCCTGCTTGTTCCGAAAGTTCTTCCTGGCTCATTTTATTCTGTGTTCGAAAATATTTCACTTTTTGGGAAATATATTGTTGTAAATAGTTTTTAGTTGTCATATAAATAGAATACAAGTTTTATATGACAAAAAACACCTTAAAAAATACAAAGTATTACATAACATACCTAGATGATATTTATTTTAATTAGGATTGTCAATTTGTATGATTGGTTTATTTTACTCGAAACTTTTAGTAAAGAGAGATCATCGAGAGTTTGATGAGTTCAGAAATTTATAACATATGCGTATACAATTGTATTATTTAAACAACAACGTTTTACGAACAATTCGTTTCATGTGGTATAATATAAGTAAAAAGGAGCTTGCACTATGACTGCACATGATATTTTAAACAATCCTTTCCTCAATAAAGGTACTGCCTTTACCTTAGAGGAGCGAAAGGAACTAGGCCTTATTGGTTTACTGCCACCGTATGTTCAAACGATTGAAGAACAAGCGGCGCAAACTTATGCACAAATGCAAACAAAAGCCAATGATTTGGAAAAACGTCTTTTCCTAATGGAAATTTTTAATACCAACAGGACTCTTTTCTATTACCTCTTTTCTCAACATTTGAAAGAATTCAATCCAATTGTATATGATCCAACCATTGCAGATACGATTGAAGGCTATAGTGATCTTTTTGTAGATCCCCAATATGCGGGATATCTTGATATTAATCATCCTGAAAATATTGAAGCTACTTTGAAAAACGCTGCCGGGGGTCGCGAGATTCGTCTCATTGTTGTAACAGATGCAGAAGGAATCCTTGGAATTGGCGACTGGGGAACAAATGGTGTCGATATTTCTGTTGGGAAATTGATGGTCTATACAGGTGCTGCTGGAATCGATCCTTCGATGGTCCTTCCTTTAGTCATTGATGCAGGGACTAACCGTGAAGAACTTCGTAACAATTCTAATTACTTAGGAAATCGTCACGAAAGGGTCCGCGGAGATCGTTACTACGACTTCATTGACCAATTTGTTCAAACAGCAGAACGTCTCTTTCCTAAACTCTACCTTCACTGGGAAGACTTCGGCCGCTTGAATGCTGCCAATATTCTTGAAAAATACCGGAAACAAATTCCGACCTTTAATGATGATATTCAAGGTACAGGAATCGTTACCTTGGGTGGTATCTTCGGTTCGCTGGATATTAGTGGTGAAAAATTAACAGATCAAGTTTATCTCTGCTATGGTGGTGGTACTGCGGGTGCAGGAATTGCCTCTCGTGTTCTTCGTGAAATGGTAAGTGAAGGTCTTTCTGAAGAAGAAGCTTATAAACGTTTCTTTATGGTTGATAAACAAGGTCTTCTCTTTGATGACATGGATGACTTGACACCAGAGCAAAAACCATTTGCTAAGAAACGTGCTGACTTTAGTAACGCAGATAAGTTGACTGACCTGCTTGAAGTAGTGAAGACTGTGAAGCCAACTATTCTTGTAGGAACTTCAACTCAGCCTAATACCTTCACTAAAGAAATAGTAGAAGCTATGTGTGAAAACACAGAACGTCCAATGATCTTCCCTTTGTCAAATCCAACTAAATTGGCAGAAGCTAGTGCCAAAGATTTGATTGAATGGTCAGATGGCAAAGCTTTTGTCGCAACAGGAATTCCTGCTGATACGGTTTCTTATAAAGGTGTAGACTATGTGATTGGTCAAGCAAATAATGCCCTGATTTACCCAGGTCTTGGTCTAGGTATGCTGGCTTCTGAAGCAAGTATTTTGACTGATGAAATGATTGGAGCAGCGGCGCATTCATTGAGTGGTATTGTCAATCCAGGCCAACCAGGAGCTCCTGTCTTGCCACCATTCAAGTATGTAGCAGATGTTTCTATTAAAGTAGCAGAAGCAGTCGCTAAAAAAGCACAAGAGCAAGGTCTTGCACGCGCTAAGGAAACAGATATGGCCAAAGCAGTTCGTGATTTGAAGTGGTATCCAGAGTATAAATAATTCATTTCTGTTGCCTATCCTCGGGATACTTAGCTTATTTTGGATATGTTAGCAATCTACAGAGTTGATAACCGAAAAGTAAAGAGATTGTCGTATTGACTAATGGTTTTAAACAGTATAAAATAACTGTCGATTTTTTGTCCGACTGCCAAGAGTCAGTTTAATACTACACTAAAATCAAAATGCATTATATAATAGTGATATGAAATCAACCAAAGAAGAAATACAAGCCATCAAAACACTTTTAAAAAACTCTAGTACAACTGAATACCATAAAAGTCTTCAAATCGTTCTATTTTGTCTAATGGGCAAATCTTTGAAATTATCCTAAAAGAATTATGAAAGAATTTTCGAAAAATTTTAAAAAATTCTGAAATATTCTTGACAGCTAATGAAAAAGGTGGTAAGATAGGAAACATCAAAAAAGAAAGCAGAAAAAGAAATGAATAAGAAACAAGCTGTAACGATGAATCAAAACTTTTACTTTAGCTACTTTAGATAGTGTTTGTAGACATGTCACCATGGATGCAAACAGTTCAAGCAATTTGTTTGTATCTATGTGGCTAAGATTTTTGATTGTGGTCCATATAGATGAATATCTAAATGGACTAGCTAAGTTGTAACTTGTTAGATTATTTCAAGCATCCGTTTAGATAGTATCTAGGCGGTTTTTTGTTTTATCTTTTCTGAGAAGGAGTTTCATTATGAAAGTTGTTCGAAAATTACTAGCACCCCTCTTGGTAGTGGGTATTCTCTTGACCTCTCTGATCAGTTTGCATCAGTTGAAGGCAGATAAGAAAAAAGATGTATTTCGTATCGGTATTTCACAATTTATTACCCACCAGTCCTTAGACGCTACTAGAGAAGGGTTTGTGGATGAGCTAGCCAAGCAAGGCTATGTTGAGGGGAAAAATATCGAGATTGATTTGCAAAATGCACAGGGAGAACAACGAAATCTAAAAACGATTTCCCAGCAACTAGCAGAATCTAGTGATGTCGTTCTAGCTATCGCAACGCCTTCTGCTCAGAGCTTGGCCAATACAACACAAACGACACCTGTTATCTTTTCAGCGGTAACAGATCCTGTCAGTGCCAAGTTGGTTGAGTCAAGAGAGCATCCTGGGGGCAATGTAACTGGGACAAGCGATCAGTCATCAGATGCCATTTCAACCCAAATCAATTTGATAAAGAAAGTGTTGCCAAAAGCTAAAACAATTGGAATTCTTTATACTCAGAGTGAGCCAAACTCAGTTGTCCAAAAGGATGAAGCTAAGCGTCTTCTGGAAGAAAAAGGCTTTACCGTTGTTGAAAAAACAATCTTGGACAGTAACAACGTCAAGGCGGCTGCAGAAAGCTTGATGGCAGAGGTGGATATGGTTTTTGTACCAACGGATAATATCATTTCATCAACCATGGAAACAGTCAAGCAGGTTTCTATTAAACACAAGGTTCCAGTATTCGGTGGTTCAACAGAAATGGTTGCGGTTGGTGGCTTGTATAACTACGGAACCAATTATGAAGAATTGGGACGTCAGACAGCAAGAATGCTGGTTCGTGTCTTAAAAGGTGAGAAGCCAGAAAATATAGCAGTTGAGTTGCCTGAAAAACTGGAATTACATACAAATCAAGAAATGGCAGATGCATTGGGAATTGATATTAGTAAGTTAGAAGGCAAGGAATAAGGAGGTTTAAGATGAATTTTGTATTATCTAGTTTATCAGAAGGTTTATTGTGGTCGATTATGGCGATTGGGGTTTACTTGACTTTCCGTATTTTGGATATTGCGGATATGACTGCTGAAGGTGCCTTTCCACTTGGGGCGGCTGTCGTCGTATCTCAGATACAGGCAGGGATAAATCCTTGGATTGCGACCTTACTTGCTTTGCTGGCAGGTATGGTAGCAGGTCTTGTATCAGGAATGCTCCATACCAAGATGAAAATTCCAGCTCTCTTGACAGGGATTGTGACCTTGACAGGGCTTTATTCAATCAATATTAAAATCATGGGAAGTGTGCCTAATCTTTCCTTGGGAGATTCTTCAACTGTCTTTAAACAATTAGCGAGCTTGGGGATGACAACTGAAGAAGCTGTTTTCACGCTCAGCTTGGTTTGTCTCTTACTTGTTTGTTTGGTCTTGACTCTTTTGATGAAAACGGAGATTGGCTTGGTTTTGCGTTCGACTGGGGACAATATTCCTATGAGTGAGGCTAATGGGGTCAATGTAGACACCATGAAGATTGTTGGTTATATGATTTCAAATGGTTTGATTGCCCTGTGTGGTTCCTTGTTCGCTCAAAATGATGGATTTTCAGATGTGACTTCTGGGACAGGAACCATCGTTGTTGGCTTGAGTGCAGTCATTATTGCAGAAGTATTGATACACGACTTGACCATTGGAGGTCGCTTGTTATCCATCGGAATCGGTGCTATTGTTTACCGTTTGATTATTTTAAATATCTATGAAATTCCAAATCTAGATCAAAATTTGGTTCGTCTCTTTAATGCAATCTTGTTAGCCTTGGTTCTATTTGCACCAGAGTTGCAAAAGAGATTAAAGATTCGTGGTTTGAAACTGAGAAATGAATAGGAGGAGAAAGTTATGGCAAGTTTGTTAACACTTGAAAATATTCATAAAACATTTGAAGCAGGTACGGTCAATGAAAACCATGTCCTCAAAGGATTAGATTTAGAGGTTGAAGAGGGAGATTTTATCTCTGTGATTGGTGGAAATGGCGCAGGGAAATCCACTTTGATGAATATCTTGGCTGGAAATCTATCTGTGGACGAAGGGGACCTTTTGTTGGAAGGGAAATCCATTAAAAATCTGAGTGTACGAAAGAGAGCCAAGGATATTGCCCGTGTTTTTCAAGATCCTAAGATGGGGACAGCTTCTCGTTTGACGATTGAGGAGAATATGGCTATTGCCTTGAGACGTGGGCAGAAGAGAGGACTTGGTTGGGGCGTGAAGGAGAAGGATAGAATCCAGTTCCAAGAGGCCTTAAAAGAATTGAATATCGGTCTTGAAAATCGCTTGAAAGTAGATACTCAATACCTTTCAGGAGGACAAAGACAGGCCTTGACCCTAGTCATGGCAGCCTTGGTGAAGCCTAAGCTCTTGTTATTGGATGAACACACTGCGGCCCTTGACCCGAAAACGAGTCAAATGGTGATGGATTTGACGCAAAAGATTGTGGAGCACCATCAGTTGACTACTCTGATGATTACCCACGATATGAACCATGCGATTGAGTACGGTAATCGTCTCATTATGCTCTATCAAGGCAAGATAGTGGTTGATGTCAAAGGAGAAGAGAAAAAGCATCTGACAGTTGAAGACCTCATGCATCTCTTCCAGAAAAATAGTGGCCAAAGCCTCGTCAGTGATGAATTGGTTTTGGGATAAAGAAAAAGGCTGAAATCTAGTGTTTCAGTCTTTTATTAGTATAAATGGATAGGCAGAAATATGAAATTAATACTCTTCGAAAATCTCTTCAAACCGTGTCAGCTCTATCTGCAACCTCAAAACAGTGTTTTGAGCAACCTGCGGCTAGCGTCCTAGTTTACTCTTTGATTTTCATTGAGTATAAACTCAGTAAGGAGCCCTCTTTTGCAGAAAAGCAGGGTTCTTTTTGCTGTCTATTCCATCCCTGAAAGCGTAAAACAAACTAGTCAGGGTGGCTAGTTTGTGGTATAATGAAAGAGACTCAAAAAGAAACAGGAGAAATATGATGGATTTACTTTTAGCAATTGTATTGATTGTGCTAGCTTTTCTAGGAGGAGCTCTTGGAGGAATGTACTTGGTTCGTAAGCAAATCGAAAAAGAATTCGCTGACAACCCACGTTTGAATGCTGAAGCAGTTCGTACTCTTTTGAGTGCAAATGGTCAAAAACCAAGCGAAGCTAAGGTACAACAAGTTTACCACCAAATCATCCGCCAACAAAAGGCAGCCCTTGCTAACAATAAAAAGAAAAAATAAATAAGGAAAAGTCTGGGATGAAAGTTCCAGACTTCTCACTATGTTGGCTAAGGGTTTAGGGATGAGACTTTTTCCTTGCATTCTATTGATATTTGATTATGATTAAGAGAGATAGTTGTTGATTAGGCTGTCATTATTCAGCTCATAAGGATCAATAATCATAATGAACTATCAATCAGAAAAAAGACTAGAAAGAAGACTGTATGGATAATCGACCAATTGGTTTTTTGGATTCGGGTGTCGGGGGCTTGACCGTTGTGCGCGAGCTCATGCGCCAGCTTCCCCATGAAGAAATCGTCTATATTGGAGATTCGGCACGGGCGCCCTATGGTCCCCGTCCTGCTGAGCAAATTCGTGAATATACTTGGCAGTTGGTCAACTTTCTCTTGACCAAGGATGTCAAGATGATTGTCATTGCTTGTAATACTGCGACTGCGGTCGTCTGGGAAGAAATCAAGGCTCAACTAGATATTCCGGTCTTGGGTGTGATTTTGCCAGGAGCTTCAGCAGCTATCAAGTCCAGCCAAGGTGGGAAAATCGGAGTGATTGGAACACCCATGACGGTACAATCAGACATCTACCGTCAGAAAATCCATGATTTGGATCCGGACTTACAGGTGGAGAGTTTGGCCTGTCCCAAGTTTGCTCCTTTGGTGGAGTCTGGGGCTCTGTCAACCAGTGTCACTAAGAAAGTAGTTTATGAAACCCTACGTCCCTTGGTTGGAAAGGTGGATAGCCTGATTTTGGGCTGTACCCATTATCCACTCCTCAGGCCTATTATTCAAAATGTCATGGGACCAAAAGTTCAGCTCATCGATAGTGGGGCAGAGTGTGTACGGGACATTTCAGTCTTACTCAATTATTTTGAAATCAATCGTGGTCGCGATGCTGGAACACTTCATCACCGTTTTTACACAACAGCCAGCAGCCAAAGTTTTGCACAAATTGGTGAAGAATGGCTGGAAAAAGAGATTCATGTGGAGCATGTAGAATTATGACAAATAAAATTTATGAATATAAGGATGAACAGGACTGGTATGTCGGGTCCTATGGTATTTTTGGTGGCGTCCGGACGTTGACGGATGATGACTTGGATTTTCCTCTATTGGAGTTTGCCCAAAGATTTCGAGATGAGGATCGAGGTTTTCCTGTTTCTGTTACTGTTTTACGCTATGGTTCTCTCTATCGTTTAATGTCTTTTGTGGTAGATATCCTTAACCAAGAAATGGGACGAAATGTGGAAGTCATCCAACGTCAGGGGGCTCTGCTCTTGGTTGAAAATGGGCAACTCCTGCATGTAGAATTGCCTAAAGAAGGGGTCAATGTTCATGATTTCTTTGAGACAAGTAAGGTGAGAGAAACCTTATTGATTGCGACTCGTAACGAAGGCAAGACCAAGGAATTCCGAGCTATATTTGACAAGCTAGGCTACGATGTGGAAAATCTCAATGACTATCCTGACTTGCCTGAAGTAGCAGAAACAGGCATGACCTTCGAAGAAAATGCCCGTCTCAAGGCAGAAACTATTTCTCAATTAACGGGCAAGATGGTTCTGGCAGATGATTCTGGACTTAAAGTCGATGTCCTTGGCGGCTTGCCAGGCGTCTGGTCAGCTCGTTTCGCAGGTGTGGGAGCAACTGACCGTGAAAACAATGCCAAGCTCTTGCACGAATTGGCCATGGTCTTTGAACTCAAGGACCGCTCGGCTCAATTCCATACAACCCTAGTCGTAGCCAGTCCAAACAAGGAAAGTTTGGTTGTTGAAGCAGACTGGCCTGGCTACATTAACTTTGAACCTAAGGGTGAAAATGGATTTGGCTATGATCCTCTCTTCCTTGTAGGAGAGACAGGTAAGTCATCAGCTGAATTAACCCTTGAAGAAAAAAATAGCCAATCTCACCGCGCCTTAGCCGTTAAGAAACTTTTGGAGGTATTTCCATCATGGCAAAGCAAACCATCATTGTAATGAGCGATTCTCATGGCGATAGCTTGATTGTGGAAGAAATCCGTGATCGCTATGTGGGCAAAGTTGACGCCGTTTTTCATAACGGCGATTCTGAACTACGTCCTGATTCTCCCCTTTGGGAAGGCATCCGTGTTGTTAAGGGGAACATGGACTTTTACGCCGGCTACCCAGAACGTTTGGTGACCGAGCTTGGTTCGACCAAGATTATCCAAACCCATGGTCACTTGTTTGACATCAATTTCAACTTTCAAAAGTTGGACTACTGGGCTCAGGAAGAAGAGGCCGATATCTGTCTCTATGGTCACTTGCATGTGCCAAATGCTTGGATGGAAGGAAAGACCCTCTTTCTAAATCCAGGTTCTATCAGTCAACCACGTGGGACCATCAGAGAATGTCTCTATGCTCGTGTGGAAATTGATGACAGTTATTTCAAAGTCGACTTTTTGACACGAGATCATGAGGTGTATCCGGGCTTGTCCAAGGAGTTTAGCCGATGATTGCCAAGGAGTTTGAGACTTTCTTGTTGGGGCAAGAAGAAACTTTTTTGACTCCTGCTAAAAATCTAGCCGTTTTGATTGATACCCACAATGCAGATCACGCGACCCTCTTGCTCAGTCAGATGACCTATACCCGTGTTCCTGTTGTGACAGATGAAAAACAGTTTGTTGGGACGATTGGGCTCAGAGATATTATGGCTTATCAGATGGAGCATGACTTGAGTCAAGAAATCATGGCAGATACGGATATCGTTCATATGACGAGAACGGACGTAACGGTTGTTTCGCCTGATTTTACCATTACGGAGGTCTTGCACAAGTTGGTAGATGAGTCCTTCTTGCCGGTTGTGGATGCGTCTGGTATTTTCCAAGGGATTATCACGCGCAAGTCTATCCTCAAGGCAGTGAATGCCCTCTTGCATGACTTTAGTAAGGAATATGAGATTCGATGCAAATGAGAGACAAGATTTCAGCCTTTTTAGAGGAAAAGCAGGGCTTATCTGCCAATTCTAAGCAGTCATATAAGTATGATTTAGAACAGTTTTTAGATTTGGTAGGTGAGCGGATTTCTGAGACCAGTCTCAAGATTTACCAAGCCCAGCTAGTCAATCTAAAAATCAGCGTCCAGAAGCGAAAGATTTCGGCCTGTAACCAATTTCTCTACTTTCTCTATCAAAAAGGAGAAGTGGATAGTTTTTACCGCTTGGAATTAGCTAAACAAGCTGAAAAGAAGACAGAAAAGCCAGAAATTTTAGATCTAGACTCTTTTTGGCAGGAAAGTGCCTATCCAGAGGGCCGTTTACTGGCTCTTCTTATCCTAGAAATGGGGCTCTTGCCGAGTGAGATTTTGGCTCTCAAGGTTGAGGATATCAATCTGGATTTTCAGGTGTTGCGAATCAAGAAGGCTTCCCAACAGAGGATTGTCACCATTCCTACGACCTTACTGTCAGAATTGGAACCCTTGATGGCCCAGACCTACCTCTTTGAAAGGGCAGGGAAAGCCTATTCTCGTCAGTGGGCCTTCCGTCAGTTGGAGTCCTTTGTCAAGGAGAAAGGTTTACCAAGCCTATCAGCCCAAGCCTTGCGGGAACAGTTCATTCTCAGACAAATTGAAAACAAGGTCGATTTGTACGAAATTGCAAAAAAATTAGGATTAAAAACAGTCCTCACCTTAGAAAAATATAGATAATGGATATTAAATTAAAAGATTTTGAAGGGCCCCTGGACTTGCTCTTGCACCTGGTTTCTAAGTACCAGATGGATATCTACGATGTGCCTATTACAGAAGTCATCGAACAGTATCTAGCTTATGTCTCAACCCTGCAGGCCATGCGTCTGGAAGTGACGGGTGAGTACATGGTTATGGCCAGTCAGCTCATGCTGATCAAGAGCCGCAAGCTCTTGCCAAAGGTAGCAGAAGTGACAGACTTGGAGAATGACCTAGAGCAGGATCTTCTCTCTCAAATCGAAGAATACCGCAAGTTCAAGCTCTTGGGTGAGCACTTGGAAGCCAAGCACCAAGAACGGGCCCAGCACTATTCCAAAGCGCCGACAGAGTTGATTTACGAAGATGCGGAGCTTGTGCATGACAAGACGACCATTGACCTCTTTTTGGCTTTTTCAAATATCCTAGCCAAGAAAAAAGAGGAGTTTGCACAGAATCACACGACTATCTTGCGGGATGAGTATAAGATTGAGGACATGATGGTTATCGTGAAAGAGTCCTTGACTGGACGAGATCAATTGCGCTTGCAGGATTTGTTTAAGGAAGCCCAGAATATCCAAGAGGTCATCACCCTCTTTTTGGCAACCCTAGAGTTAATCAAAACCCAGGAGCTGATTCTCATGCAAGAGGAGAGTTTCGGAGATATCTATCTCATGGAAAAGAAGGAAGAAAGTCAAGTGGCCCAAAGCTAGACTTGATAGAGAGGAAAGATGAGTACTTTAGCAAAAATAGAAGCGCTCTTGTTTGTAGCGGGTGAAGATGGGATTAGAGTCCGCCAGTTAGCTGAACTCCTCTCTCTGCCACCGACAGGCATCCAACAGAGTTTAGAAAAATTAGCCCAGAAGTATGAAAAGGACCCAGATTACAGTTTGGCTCTGATTGAGACAGGGGGCGCTTATAGATTGGTGACCAAGCCTCAATTTGCAGCGGTTTTGAAAGAATACTCAAAGGCACCTATCAACCAGAGTTTATCTCGGGCGGCCCTTGAGACCTTGTCCATCGTTGCCTACAAACAACCCATCACACGGATAGAAATTGATGCCATCCGTGGGGTCAACTCGAGTGGGGCCTTGGCAAAGTTGCAGGCCTTTGACTTGATACGAGAAGACGGGAAAAAAGAAGTGTTGGGGCGCCCCAACCTCTATGTGACTACGGATTATTTCCTAGATTACATGGGGATAAACCATTTAGAAGAATTACCAGTGATTGATGAGCTTGAGATTCAAGCCCAAGAAAGCCAATTATTTGGTGAAAGGATAGAAGAAGATGAGAATCAATAAGTATATTGCCCACGCAGGTGTGGCCAGTAGGAGAAAAGCAGAAGAGCTGATCAAGCAAGGTTTGGTGATGGTCAATGGTCAAGTAGTGCGTGAACTAGCAACGACCATCAAGTCAGGCGACAAGGTCGAAGTGGAAGGTCAACCTATCTACAACGAAGAAAAGGTCTATTATCTGCTTAACAAACCACGTGGTGTGATTTCCAGTGTGACAGATGACAAGGGCCGCAAGACGGTTGTCGATCTCTTGCCCAACGTGAAGGAGCGCATCTACCCTGTAGGTCGTTTGGACTGGGATACATCAGGAGTCTTGATTTTGACCAATGATGGGGATTTTACGGATGAGATGATTCACCCTCGTAATGAGATTGATAAGGTTTATGTCGCGCGTGTTAAAGGTGTGGCCAATAAGGATAATCTCCGCCCCTTGACCCGTGGACTTGAGATTGATGGTAAGAAAACCAAGCCGGCTGTCTATGAGATTCTTAAAGTGGATCCAGTCAAAAATCGCTCTGTGGTGCAGTTGACTATCCATGAAGGGCGTAACCACCAGGTTAAAAAGATGTTTGAAGCTGTCGGTCTTCAAGTGGACAAGTTGTCACGGACTCGTTTTGGACATCTAGACTTGACAGGACTCCGTCCAGGAGAATCCCGTCGTCTTAATAAAAAAGAAATCAGCCAACTACATACCATGGCTGTAACCAAGAAATAATGAAACGAATTTTAATAGCGCCTGTGCGCTTTTATCAACGGTTTATCTCGCCAGCCTTTCCCCCCTCTTGTCGCTTTGAGCCTACTTGTTCCAATTACATGATTCAGGCTATTGAAAAACATGGCTTTAAGGGTGTCTTGATGGGCTTGGCACGGATTTTACGTTGCCATCCCTGGTCGAAAACAGGTAAGGACCCCGTCCCAGACCACTTTTCACTCAAACGGAATCAAGAAGAAAAATGAGGATGGGTAAAAATATTTTAGTGAAATGATAAAAACGCATCCTATCAGGTTTGAGTGAGTCTGATAGGATGCGTTTTATCATGTAAAGATGTTAGTTGAGTTTGAAGTTGCTTATTTCAAGGCTTTTTGTGCGTCTTCAATCATGAGTTTTGTTGATTCAAGACCGCCTCCGCTTAGATACCAGAGGTCTGGTGTGAGTTGGATAATTTTACCATTTTTAGCGGCAGGAGTTTCAGCGATGAGGGCATTTTCTAGGACGCCGTCGTTGCTTGAGTTGTCCCCACCGATGGCAAGGGTACGGTTGATGACAAAAAGGATGTCAGGATTGATTTCTTTGACACTTTCAAAGCTGACTTCTTGTCCGTGGCGAGAGTCTTCAAATTGAGTATCTGTTGGCTTGAATTTCAAGGTTTGGTACAAGAAAGAGAAACGAGATTGGGCACCAAAGGCAGCCATTTTCCCTTCGTTGAGGAGGATAGCAAGGGCTTTTTTGTCAGAACTTTCATTTTTAGTAGCGACTTCTTGTATGCTCTTGTCTAGCTTGGCCAATTCTTCCTTGGCTTTCTGTGTACCAGTTTCACCAAAGGCGCTTGCTAGGGATTCGATATTAGCCTTGGTAGAAGTCCAGTAGTCATCTTTGCCTGCTTGGAAGAGAACAGTCGGAGCGATTTCGTTGAACTTATCTACGAATTTTTGGGTACGTGGTGAAGCGATAATCAAATCTGGTTCAAGGGCAGCAATGGCTTCTAGGTCTGGCTCAACCATGGAACCAACATTATTGACTTTTCCAGCAAGGTCTTTTAGATAAGCCGGAACAGTTTTTATAGGCATTCCGACGATATTCTTTTCAAAACCTAAAGCGCGAATAGTATCCGCAGTACCGAGGTCAAAGGTCACAATCTTTTCAGGGACTTTTGAAAGTGTGACTACACCTAGTGAATTTTTAATGGTTACCTCTGTTGGAGCAGAGCTACTTGACTCCGTCTTACTAGTGCTTGAGTTTGTACTACATGCACCAAGTAGGAGCAAGAAGCTGGCTACTAGGGCAGTGAGGTAAAGTTTGAGGGATGTTTTCATGATTTCTCCTTTTTAAAATGTGATAACGATTTAGGGAGTCTCTAGGTTTTATTGACTAAGAGATTGAAGGTTCTCTAACTTGAACTTATATGTTATTAGCTATAGATACAGATCTTTTTGCCATTGATATCAGCCAGCGTGATGGGAATCTCATAAAGTTGACTGAGCAGGTCAGCCTGCATGATTTGATCTGTTCTTCCGTTGCTAAAGACTTGACCGTCCTTGAAGGCGACAATTTCATCTGCATACTGACTGGCCATGTTGATATCGTGGAGAACGATGATAATGGTTTTGTCGAGTTCCTCCACCAGTCGCCGAAGAATCTGCATCATGCTGACGCTTTGCTTGATATCGAGATTGTTGAGTGGTTCGTCCAGCAAGATAAAGTCTGTATCCTGGGCCAGTACCATAGCGATAAAGACCCGCTGGAGTTGTCCTCCTGACAGGCTATCGATGTAGCGGTTTTTTAAGTTGGTCAGTTCCAGATAGTCCAGAGTTTCTCGGATTTTTTCCCAATCTTCTGGTCTCAGTCGACCTCGGCTGTAGGGAAAACGTCCAAAACTGACCAGTTCTTCCACCGTCAATTTGGCTTGGTAATTGATTTTCTGCTTTAGGATAGTCAGTTCTTGAGCCAGTTCTTGCGAATTCCAACTCTCGATTTCACGGCCTTTGATACTGAGAATTCCCTGATCTTTTTTGGTCAGTCTGCTCATGATGGAGAGGAGAGTCGATTTTCCAGCACCATTTGGACCAATGAAGGCTGTCAGTTTCTGAGGACTGACTTCAAGCGAAATGTCTTGCAAAATATCCTGTTTTTGAATGGATTTGTCAATGTTTTCCAGTTTCACCGACGCGCCCTCCTATAAAGTAAGATAAAGAATAAGAAGCCACCCACACTCTCGATGATCATGCTGATGCGAATTTCCAGAGCAAAAACTCGTTCGATGAGGGCTTGTCCCAAGGTCAAACTAATAAATCCAATCAGAATAGTTACGATAAAGAGCAACTTGTGCCGATAATCTTTGACAATCAGGTAAGTTATATTAGCCAGCATAAAGCCGAAGAAGGCCATAGGCCCTACCAAGGCAGTGGCCGTTGAAGTTAAAAGTACGATGCCCCAGAGGAGCTCTTTCTGTTCTTTTTCAACATCGAGTCCCAATATCTGAGCTGTTTCTCTTTGTAGGTGCAAGACATCCAGAATGACTGCTTTTCGAAAGAAAAAGATTGTCAAAGCAATGATGATCAGAGAGCCGATGGCTAGGATGGAAGTGTTGAGATGTTGAAAGGAGGCAAAGAGACCGTTTTGCAGTTTATCGTATTCGTTTGGATCCATCAGGACCTGAAGGAAGGTACTGATATTTCGAAAGAGACTTCCGAGGGCTAGACAGATCAGCAGGATGAAGACCAGATCTTGCTTCATCAGTGTCTTCAAGTAGCCTTGTAAGGCAAGAAAGAAGAGGGATTGAAGCAGAAGCAAAACTAGGAATTCTAAGATAGGAGACTTCCCGAGTTGAAGAAACTTACTTTCAAAAACCAGTAGTAGAGTTTGCAGTAGGACGTAGAAGGATTCGATTCCTAAAATACTTGGCGTCAGGAAACGATTTTCCGTCAGTGTTTGAAAACTAATGGTCGAAATCCCTGTCGCGATAGCTACCAAGAGATAAACGATGATCTTTTGGGAACGCAGCTTCCAAGAAAAGGCTGACAAGTGAGTAATGGGCCAAAAGTAGAGAAGGCAAGCTCCGATGGCGAGGATAATGAGAAGGCAGAAGAGTTTGGTATGTTTGCTTTTAAACTGCATCTTTTCGTCCCCCTCTCCAGAGAAGTAGGATAAAGACGAGGCTACCAATGATTCCTAGTAGAAGACTGACAGACAGCTCATAGGGCCGAATCAGAACTCGGGATAGGATATCGCAGGCCAGAACTAGATTGGCACCGACCAGTGCGACGATGAGTTTGGTTTGACTCAAATTATCTCCATAGCGCTTGCGGACAAGATTGGGAACGATGACTCCGAGAAATGGCAAGCCACCCACGGTAATCATGGTGACACTAGTCGTTAGCGCCACCAGAAAGAGGGCCAGTTTTTCAAGTAGAGAGTAAGAAATCCCCAAACTTTCACTGGTTTCTTTTCCTAGATTCATGATGGTAAAAGTTTGGGATAATTTCCAAACGGCTATCAGGATAATGAGCCCTAAGAAAAGCCATTCATACTGATGAGTCTGAATCATGGAGAAGGAGCCCTGGGTCCAAGCTGTCATACTCTGAACCAGATTGAAACGGTAGGCGATAACTTCTGTCACAGAACCGATAATTCCACTATAGATGATCCCAATCAGAGGCAACATCCACCTTTCCTTTACAGTAAAAATGGTCATAAAGGCTAGGAAGAAGAGGGTGAATACGATGGATGAAACAAAAGCGAAGAGCATCTTTTGGGTCAGACTAGCCGACGGAAAGACAAAGAGGCTCAATACCATTCCTAGTTTGGCGGCTTCAGTCGTTCCAACTGTACTTGGAGCAGCAAACTGATTTTGAGTGATAGTCTGCATGAGAAGTCCTGCCATACTCATACTAGAGGCCGTCAGGAGAATGCTAATGGTCCTTGGAAGACGGGACTCTTGAAAGAGAAGCCAAGTTTCATGATCCAGAGCAAAGAGTTTTCCCCATGAAAAATCACTGGTCCCAATGCTAATGGAGAGAAAGACCAGGAGTAGAAGTAAGCCAATTAAATAATGAGAAAGTTTCATACCCCGTCCTTTCATGTAGATTTGGTATTGAAAGATACCTGCGGATATTACTGTAACACGATTTCTTTAATCTGTCAATAAATTTTCTGACAATTTAATAAATAAAGCAAGGAGAGAGTACCAGGACTTTCTCCTCAGTTTTCCTATTCTAAAATATTTTTACCTTCTTTAACTCGCCAACGATAGTCTGATAAAATAATATCTTCGAGGGAGTAGCTAGCCTGCCAGTCAAGATATTGTTTAGCTTTTGATGCATCTGCTAGGACGCTGGCTGGGTCACCTGCACGACGAGCAACAATCTCGTGTGGGATTTTTTGATCCAGCAATTCTTCAGCAGTTTTAAAGATTTCTTTGACGGTATAACCTTTCTCAGTTCCTAAGTTAAAGATTTGAGAAGAACTGTTTTCTTGAAAGAGGTAATTCATCCCTTTCACGTGGGCTTGTGCAAGGTCCAAGACATGAATGTAATCTCGAATACATGAACCATCACGTGTATCGTAGTCATCTCCAAATATTTTCAGGCTATCATTTTGTCCCAATGCGGTTTTGTTGATATTGGGAATGATATGAGTTGGATTTTTCACACGTAGACCGTTTGAAGCATCCATTTCAGCCCCAGCTACATTAAAGTAACGGAAAATGACATATTTCCAATCGTAGCGATTGGCCATCCAGTAAATCATTCGTTCACCCATCAGTTTTGTTTCTGCATAAGGGTTGACAGGGTCGAGCAGGGTATCTTCAGTTGCAGGCTTGTCAATACAGTTATTACCATAGAGGGAAGCAGTCGAAGAGAACATGATTTTTTGAATACCAACTTCGGACAAGACTTTGAGAACTTGGTTCATACCAGCAACATTGGCAGTGAAGTATTTACTTGGATTTTCAATACTTTCGCTCACAACAATCTCACCTGCACAATGGAGAACAGCATCAATCTTGTTTTCTTCCAAGTAAGTTTTTAAGGCACTGGCATCATAAACATCCAGTTGTTTAAAGCTAGCACGACTATCTACAGCTGAACGATTTCCTGTAGAGAGATTATCTAGAACATGTACCTGATAGCCAGCATTTAAAAGAGCTTTAACGGTATGGGAGCCAATATAGCCAGCTCCACCTGTAACAAGAATTGTTTTGGTCATGATTTTTTCCTTTTCCTAGTTTTGTACTATTTTAAAGAAATAAGAAGGCAAAGTCAACTATTTTCTGGAAATTTCATGAAAAAATTGAACAAATATAGCATTGGATTGTTTTATGTTTGGAAATTAATAGTTTGGTTGATCTTGGAATAGTTCTTAGATTTCACCTCACATGCAAGAAAATACAAGCTTTTTATAAGATACAGTAAGACTAAGATAAATCCACCTTCCCGCTATCCTTCTCCTATAAAAAGTGGTAAAATGGATGAAAGAAAGAAGGAACTGAAATGACAACATTATTTTCAAAAATCAAAGAAGTAACAGAACTTGCTGCGATCTCAGGTCATGAAGCACCTGTCCGTGCTTATCTTCGTGAAAAGTTGACACCGCACGTGGATGAAGTGGTGACAGATGGCTTGGGTGGTATTTTTGGTATCAAGCATTCAGAAGCTGCAGATGCACCGCGCGTCTTGGTCGCTTCTCACATGGATGAAGTTGGTTTTATGGTCAGCGAAATAAAGCCAGATGGTACCTTCCGTGTGGTTGAAATTGGTGGTTGGAATCCTATGGTAGTCAGCAGCCAACGTTTCAAACTCCTGACTCGTGATGGTCGTGAAATTCCTGTGATTTCAGGCTCTGTTCCTCCACATTTGACTCGTGGAAAGGGTGGACCAACCATGCCAGCCATTGCAGATATCGTCTTTGATGGCGGTTTTGCGGATAAGGCTGAGGCAGAAAGCTTTGGCATCCGTCCTGGTGATACGATTGTCCCTGATAGCTCTGCAATCTTGACAGCCAATGAAAAAAATATCATCTCAAAAGCTTGGGACAACCGCTACGGTGTTCTTATGGTTAGCGAGTTGGCGGAAGCTCTGTCAGATCAAAAACTTGGCAATGAACTCTATCTGGGCTCTAACGTCCAAGAAGAGGTTGGTCTCCGTGGTGCCCATACATCAACAACCAAATTTGACCCAGAAGTATTTCTGGCAGTTGACTGTTCACCTGCTGGTGATGTTTATGGTGGTCAAGGTAAGATTGGGGATGGAACCTTGATTCGTTTCTACGATCCAGGTCACTTGCTTCTCCCAGGAATGAAGGACTTCCTTTTGACAACAGCTGAGGAAGCTGGTATCAAGTACCAATACTACTGTGGAAAAGGCGGAACAGACGCTGGCGCAGCTCATCTGAAAAATGGTGGTGTCCCATCTACAACAATCGGTGTTTGCGCTCGTTATATCCATTCTCATCAAACCCTCTATGCAATGGATGACTTCATAGAAGCTCAAGCTTTCTTGCAAGCCTTGGTGAAAAAATTGGATCGTTCAACGGTTGATTTAATTAAAAATTATTAAACCATAAGGGAGGTGGTAGGGATGGTAGAACCAAACCTAGAAAGCCTTGTAAAAGATCTTTACAATCATGCTCGACATGATTTGAGTGAAGATTTAGTTGCTGCTCTCCTAGAGACTGCTAAAAAACTGCCTACTACAAATGAGCAATTGCTGGCAGTTCGTCTCTCAGGCCTGGTCAATCGTGAATTGCTCCTGAATCCTAAACATCCGGCACCTGAGTTGCTCAACTTGGCCCGCTTTATCAAAAGAGAAGAAGCTAAGTACAGAGGAACCGCAGCTTCTGCGCTTATGTACGGGGAGCTCTTTAAAATGCTTTGATTCCATTGTGAATCAAAGCATTTTTTTATATGTTAGAAAAGCAATTCTTGATTAGGAAAAGAAAAAAAGCCATCCTATTCAGGATAGCTTCTTGGTTATCAGATTTGTTCAGCGATGACCTTTTCAGCAAGGTTCATGGCATGGTCAGATACACGAGTATAGTGGGAAATGATGTCGATAAAGTTGACCCCAGCTTGTGTTGAACACTCGCCCTTGTTGAGACGCTTGATGTGGGTCTTTCTGAGAACACGTTCCATATTGTTGATTTCTTTATGGCGTTCAATCAGACTTTGAGCTTTTTCAATATCATTGTTTTCTACGCTATCAAGGGCATCCTTGATAAAGCCAGTGGTTTTTTGATAGATATCAGCCAATTCCTGTAAAGCAGCTTCAGAGAACTCAACATTTTTACGTTGAAGGTAGTCAGTCAGATTGATTAGGGCTTCTGCGTGGTCCCCAATCCGTTCCAAATCACGGGATGAATCCAGGATGTTGGTCAGCACTTCGCTTTCTTTCTGGCTAAGGGCCTCGCTTGAAAGAGTAATAAGGTAACGAGTCAATTTTTCATCAATGGTATTGATGGCTTCTTCTGTCTTGTGTCCTTTTTCAGCAACCTTTTCATTGAGGTCAATGATGTAGTTGTATGAAAGGTCAAAGGCTTTGGAAGCATAATTTCCCAAGTGAAGGAGTTCTTTTTTGGCATTTCCGAGAGCGATTGATGGAGCTTGTTTAATCAAATGCTCATCAAGATAAAGTGGCTCGTACTTGACAACTTCATCTTCACCAGGGATGAGCTTGGTTACAAAGTAGGCCAAGGCTCCGATGAATGGAAATTGTACAATGGTGTTACTTACGTTAAAGGCACCGTGAGAGAAGGCGATGGTCATCTCAGGTGAGAGGTGAAGGAGTGCCTGGAAGTACTCAATCATAGATGTAAATGGACCTAATAAGATTAAGCAAAGGATAGTTCCTAATACGTTAAAGGTGACGTGGGTTGCAGCAACGCGTTTCGCAGAGATATTGGCTCCAGCTGCCGCGATGATAACTGTTAGGGTTGTCCCGATATTATCACCGAAGAGAACTGGTAGCGAACCTTTAAGGTCAAGGAATCCCCCTGCATAGAGACCTTGCAAAATCCCGATTGTCGCAGAAGAAGCTTGGATGAGGACGGTAATCACTGCACCGGCAAAAACTCCCAACACAGGATTTTGTCCCAAGGTTACCATGTATTCCTTGAATTGTGGTAAATCTTTAAGAGGACTCATACCGGCACTGATGAGGTTGAGGGCATAGAAGATTCCCCCTACACCAAACAGGATGCGCCCGATATTGTTTGCTGTTCTGTTTTTTGTAAAAAATAGGAACATGGTTCCAAGGAAAATCAGGGGTAAAGCATACTCACCAAGCTTGAAACCGATGATAAAGGAAGTAACGGTGGTTCCGATGTTGGCTCCCATGATAATTCCGATAGCCTGTCTAAGAGTAAGAAGACTAGCGCTGACCAGCCCAACCGTGATAACTGTAACCCCTGTACTTGACTGAATCAGGGCAGTCACGACAATTCCGACTAGAACACCTAAAAAGGGATTGCTAGTGTACTTGTCAATGTAAAAACGAAGGCGATCTCCAGCAGCTTGTTGCAAACCGTCTCCCATGGTCTTGATGCTATATAAGAATAGTCCCAGACCACCTAAAAAGTGAAATAAAATTTCCTGCCAATTAATGGACATTTCTTTTTCCTCCGAAAAATAATAACGGAATTTCTCCTATTCTATTTTAAAGGATAAAAGTAAATCTAACAAGTGTTAAGCTAAGATTTTAGAAAGAAAATTCGTTAGAATGGGCCTTAATTATATTAATTTTACCAATTTCTAACCTAGATATAGATATTTCCTTTTATATATTGACATTTAAAAGAAATATTTTAAAATGAGGGAGGAATTATCTTGGTCCCTGTGATTGGGATAAAAATTTTATAAAGAAAGTTAAGCGCTTTCTTTTGTGCAACAAAATCAATCTTTTAGGAGGAGAAAATGAAGAATCTATTTTTTGAAAGACGTTGTCGTTACAGTATTCGTAAGTTATCAGTAGGAGCCTGCTCGCTGATGATTGGGGCTGTTTTATTTGCTGGTCCAGCCTTAGCAGAAGAAACTGCAGTTCCTGAAAATAACGGAGCCAATACAGAGCTTGTTTCAGGAGAGAGTGAGCATCCAACTAATGAAGCTGACAAGCAGCATGAAGGAGAACATGCTAGAGAAAATAAGCCAGAAAAGGCAGAAGGAGTAGCGACAGCATCTGAAACTGCTTCGCCAGCAAGCAATGAAGCTGCAACTACTGAAACTGCAGAGGCAGTAAGCGTAGCTAAACCAGAGGAAAAACCAAGTGAGGTGGCTGCGGAAACACCATCTGCAGAAGCAAAACCTAAGTCTGACAAGGAAATAGAAGCAAAGCCTGAAGCAACTAGCCAAGGGGATGAGTCTAAGCCAGCAGCAGAAGCTAATAAGACTGAAAAAGAAGTCCAGCCAGATGTCCCTAAAAATACAGAAAAAACATTAAAACCAAAGGAAATCAAATTTAATTCTTGGGAAGAATTGTTAAAATGGGAACCAGGTGCTCGTGAAGATGATGCTATTAACCGCGGGTCTGTCGCCCTCGCTTCACGTCGGACAGGTCATTTGGTCAATGAAAAAGCTAGCAAGGAAGCAAAAGTTCAAGCCCTATCAAACACCAATTCTAAAGCAAAAGACCATGCTTCTGTTGGTGGAGAAGAGTTCAAGGCCTATGCTTTTGACTATTGGCAATATCTAGATTCAATGGTCTTCTGGGAAGGTCTCGTACCAACTCCTGACGTTATTGATGCAGGTCACCGTAACGGGGTTCCTGTATATGGTACACTCTTCTTCAACTGGTCTAATAGTATTGCTGATCAAGAAAAATTCGCTGAAGCTTTGAAGCAAGACCCAGATGGTAGCTTCCCAATTGCCCGTAAATTGGTAGATATGGCCAAGTATTATGGCTATGATGGCTATTTCATCAACCAGGAAACAACTGGGGATTTGGTTGAACCTCTTGGAGAAAAGATGCGCCAGTTTATGCTCTATACCAAGGAGTATGCTGCTAAGGTAAACCATCCAATCAAGTATTCTTGGTACGATGCTATGACCTATAACTATGGACGTTACCACCAAGATGGTTTGGGAGAATACAACTACCAATTCATGCAACCTGAAGGAGATAAGGTTCCAGCAGACAACTTCTTTGCTAACTTTAACTGGGATAAGGCTAAGAATGATTACACTATTACAACTGCCAACTGGATTGGTCGTAATCCTTATGATGTATTTGCAGGTTTGGAATTGCAACAGGGTGGTTCCTACAAGACCAAGGTCAAATGGAATGACATTTTAGATGAAAATGGGAAATTGCGTCTGTCTCTTGGTTTGTTTGCCCCAGATACCATTACAAGTTTAGGAAAAACTGGTGAAGATTATCATAAAAATGAAGATATCTTCTTTACAGGTTACCAAGGTGACCCTACTGGTCAAAAACCAGGTGACAAAGATTGGTATGGTATTGCTAACCTAGTTGCAGACCGCACGCCAGCAGTAGGTCATACCTTTACTACTTCCTTTAATACAGGTCATGGTAGAAAATGGTTCGTAGACGGTAAGGTTTCTAAGGATTCTGAGTGGAATTACCGTTCAGTTTCAGGTGTTCTTCCAACATGGCGCTGGTGGCAAAAATCAACTGGTGATAAGTTGAAAGCAAGCTATGATTTTGAAGATGCTTATAATGGTGGAACTTCTCTCAAATTTGCAGGGGATCTTTCAGGTGCGACCAAGCAAGATGTGAATTTGTACTCTACTCGCTTGAAGGTGACAGATACAACTAAATTGCATGTTGCCCACAAAGGAGGCAAAGGGACCAAGGTTTATGTAGAATTTGCAACCAAGAAAGATTATACCTACGGTGATGAAGCTGCCCGTAAAGAATTGACAGTTTCAGATAACTGGACTACCGATGATTTTGATTTGAGTGCCTTGGCAGGTAAAACAATTTACGGTATTAAACTCTATTTTGAAAATGACAAAGACTTAAAAGGTTATCAATTTAACCTGGGGCAATTGACCATCAGCAATAATCAAGATGCTCCTCAGGCACCAACCACAGTAGCTGTAGCCAAACAAGTCCTTAAAAATGCCCAAGAAGCGGAAGCAGTTGTGCAATTTAAAGGCAACAAGGATGCAGATTTCTATGAAGTTTACGAAAAAGATGGAGACAGCTGGAAATTACTAACTGGCTCATCTTCTACAACTATTTATCTACCAAAAGTTAGCCGCTCAGCAAGTGCTCAGGGTACAACTCAAGAACTAAAAGTTGTAGCAGTCGGTAAAAATGGAGTTCGTTCAGAAGCTGCGACAACAACCTTTGATTGGGGCATGACTGTAAAAGATACCAGCCTACCAAAACCACTAGCTGAAAATATCGTTCCAGGTGCAACAGTTATTGATAGTACTTTCCCTAAGACTGAAGGTGGAGAAGGTATCGAAGGTATGTTGAATGGTACCATTACCAGTCTTTCAGACAAGTGGTCTTCTGGACAGTTAAGTGGTAGTGTGGATATTCGTTTGACCCAGCCACGTACAGTTGTTAGATGGGTGATGGACCATGCTGGAGCTGGTGGAGAATCTGTAAACGATGGTTTGATGAACACCAAAGACTTTGACCTTTATTATAAAGATGCGGATGGTCAATGGAAGTTGGCTAAGGAAGTTCGTGGCAATAAAGCACATGTTACAGATATTACCCTTGACAAACCTATCACAGCTCAAGATTGGCGTTTGAATGTCGTTACTTCTGACAATGGAACTCCATGGAAGGCTATTCGTATCTATAACTGGAAAATGTATGAAAAGCTTGATACAGAAAGCGTCAATATTCCGATGGCCAAGGCTGCAGCTCGTACTTTAGGTAATAACAAGGTACAAGTTGGCTTTGCAGATGTTCCAGCTGGAGCTACCATTACCGTTTATGACAATCCAAATTCTCAAACTCCGCTTGCAACCTTGAAGAGTGAAGTTGGAGGAGACCTAGCAAGTGCACCATTGGATTTGACAAATCAATCTGGCCTACTTTACTATCGTACCCAGTTGCCAGGTAAGGAAATTAGTAATGTCCTAGCAGTTTCCGTTCCAAAAGATGACAGAAGAATCAAGTCAGTCAGCCTAGAAACAGGACCTAAGAAAACAAGCTACGCCGAAGGGGAGGATTTAGACCTTAGAGGTGGTGTTCTTCGAGTTCAGTATGAAGGTGGAGCTGAGGACGAACTTATTCGCCTAACTCACGCGGGTGTATCAGTATCAGGTTTTGATACGCATCATAAGGGAGAACAAAATCTTACTTTACAATATTTGGGGCAACCGGTACATGCTAATTTATCAGTGACTGTTACTAGTCAAGATGAAGCAAGTCCGAAAACTATTTTGGGAATTGAAGTAAGTCAGGAACCCAAAAAAGATTACCTAGTTGGTGATAGCTTAGACTTGTCTGAAGGACGCTTTGCAGTGGCTTATAGCAATGACACCATGGAAGAACATTCCTTTACTGATGAGGGAGTTGAAATTTCTGGTTACGATGCTCAAAAGACTGGCCGTCAAACCTTGACTCTTCGTTACCAAGGTCATAAAGTCAACTTTGATGTTTTGGTATCTCCAAAAGCAGCATTGAACGATGAGTACCTTAAACAAAAATTAGCAGAAGTTGAAGCGGCTAAGAACAAGGTGGTCTATAACTTTGCTTCACCAGAAGTAAAAGAAGCCTTCTTGAAAGCAATTGAAGCGGCTGAACAAGTGTTGAAAGACCATGAAACTAGCACCCAAGATCAGGTGAATGATCGTCTCAATAAATTGACAGAAGCTCATAAAGCTCTGAATGGTCAAGAGAAATTTACGGAAGAAAAGACAGAACTTGATCGCTTAACAGGTGAGGCTCAAGAACTCTTGGCTGCCAAACCAAACCATCCTTCAGGTTCTGCCCTAGCTCCGCTTCTTGAGAAAAATAAGGCCTTGGTTGAAAAAGTAGATTTGAGTCCAGAAGAGCTTGCAACAGCGAAACAGAGTCTAAAAGATCTGGTTGCTTTATTGAAAGAAGACAAGCCAGCAGTCTTTTCTGATAGTAAAACAGGTGTTGAAGTACACTTCTCAAATAAAGAGAAGACTATCATCAAGGGCTTGAAAGTAGAGCGTGTTCAAGCAAGTGCTGAAGAGAAGAAATACTTTGCTGGAGAAGATGCTCATGTCTTTGAAATAGAAGGTCTAGATGAAAAAGGTCAAGACGTTGATCTCTCTTACGCTTCTATTGTGAAAATTCCAATTGAAAAAGATAAGAAAGTGAAGAAAGTCTTCTTCTTGCCTGAAGGCAAAGAGGCAGTAGAATTGGCTTTTGAACAAACGGATAGTCATGTCATCTTTACAGCGCCACACTTTACTCATTATGCCTTTGTTTATGAATCTGCTGAAAAACCACAACCTGCTAAACCAGTAGAAAAAGTTATTTCAAGCAAGGAACCAGCTGAAGGTGTCAAGAATTTGGTTGTGGATACTCCGAAATTAGAAGTCGAAGAGACAAGTATCGCCTTCGAACACCAAGAACGTCCAAATCCAAATCTTACAGTCGGTCAACGTCAACTTGTCCAAGAAGGAGTTGAAGGACAAATTCGTCGCTTGATTGAAGTAGATAGTCAAGGCAATCGTACGCTTCGCGCTACAGAAGTTTTGAAAGAAGCAAGTCCTGAAATCGTAGAAGTAGGTACTGGTCTCATTCCTGCCAAGCCAGCACCACAAAACACAGACCTTCCAAAACCTACTAATCAACCGGCTTTTGATCAACAAAAGGCTCCTAAATTGGAAGTTCAAGAGGAAAAGGTTGCCTTTGACCGTCAAGAGCATGAAAATGCTGATATGCTAGTTGGGGAACAACGAGTCATCATACAGGGACGAGATGGTCTATTAAGACATGTCTTTGAAGTTGATGAGAACGGTCAGCGTCGCCTTCGTTCAACAGAAGTCATTCAAGAGGCGATTCCAGAAATTGTTGAAATTGGAACAAAAGTAAAAACTGAACCAGCAGTAGCGCCTACACAAGAAAAACCAGCCCAAAATACAGCAGTTAAATCAGAAGAAGCAAGCAAACAATTGCCAAACACAGGAACTGCTGATGCCAATGAAGCCCTAATAGCAGGATTGGCAAGCCTTGGTCTTGCTAGTTTAGCCTTGACATTGAAGCAGAAAAAAGAAGATGAAGATTAAATATCGAAAAATCTTGTGAAATCTTTCCTTATATTTCCAAAGTGTGATATAATAGTTTCGAATAAAATAAATAAAGGGGTTTTTGTAACATGGCAAAACTTACTGTTAAAGACGTTGACTTGAAAGGTAAAAAAGTCCTCGTTCGTGTTGACTTCAACGTACCTGTAAAAGATGGCGTGATTACCAACGACAACCGTATCACTGCAGCTCTTCCAACTATCAAGTACATCCTTGAACAAGGTGGACGTGCTATCCTCTTCTCTCACCTTGGTCGTGTAAAAGAAGAAGCAGACAAAGCTGGTAAATCACTTGCTCCTGTAGCTGCTGACTTGGCAGCTAAATTGGGTCAAGATGTTGCTTTCCTTCCAGGTGTCACTCGTGGTGTTGAATTGGAAGCAGCTATCAACGCTCTTGAAGATGGACAAGTTCTCTTGGTTGAAAACACTCGTTACGAAGATGTTGACGGCAAGAAAGAATCTAAAAACGATCCTGAACTTGGTAAATACTGGGCATCACTTGGAGATGGTATCTTCGTAAACGATGCATTCGGTACAGCTCACCGTGCACACGCATCTAACGTTGGTATCTCAGCAAACGTTGAAAAAGCAGTTGCTGGTTTCCTTCTTGAAAACGAAATTGCCTACATCCAAGAAGCAGTTGAAGCTCCAGAACGTCCATTCGTGGCTATCCTTGGTGGTTCAAAAGTTTCAGACAAGATCGGTGTTATCGAAAACTTGCTTGAAAAAGCTGATAAAGTCCTTATCGGTGGTGGTATGACTTACACATTCTACAAAGCACAAGGTATCGAAATCGGTAACTCACTTGTAGAAGAAGACAAATTGGATGTTGCGAAAGCTCTTCTTGAAAAAGCAAATGGTAAATTGATCTTGCCAGTTGACTCAAAAGAAGCAAACGCATTTGCTGGTTACACAGAAGTGCGTGACACTGAAGGTGAAGCAGTTTCTGAAGGCTTCCTTGGTCTTGACATCGGTCCAAAATCTATCGCTAAATTTGATGAAGCTTTGACTGGTGCGAAAACAGTTGTATGGAACGGACCTATGGGTGTATTTGAAAACCCAGACTTCCAAGCTGGTACAATTGGTGTGATGGACGCTATCGTGAAACAACCAGGAGTTAAATCAATCATTGGTGGTGGTGACTCAGCTGCCGCAGCGATTAACCTTGGCCGTGCAGACAAGTTCTCATGGATCTCTACTGGTGGTGGAGCATCAATGGAACTTCTTGAAGGTAAAGTTCTTCCAGGACTTGCAGCCTTGACAGAAAAATAAGATTTTATAACTAAATCAAAGAATAGAGGGATGAAAGTTCCTCTTTTCTTTTGCTTAAAATAAAAACGCTTCCTCTCAACTATTGCTCATAAAAATCACCGATTTATGATAAAATGGAAATAGAAAGTTGAGATTATGAGTTATTTTAAAAAATATAAATTCGATAAATCCCAGTTCAAACTTGGTATGCGAACCTTTAAAACAGGTATTGCTGTTTTTCTAGTTCTCTTGATTTTTGGCTTTTTTGGTTGGAAAGGTCTTCAAATTGGTGCTTTGACAGCCGTTTTTAGCCTGAGGGAGAGTTTTGATAAGAGTGTCCATTTTGGGACTTCGCGTATTCTAGGAAATAGTATCGGTGGTCTCTATGCCCTCCTCTTCTTCCTATTAAATACCTTTTTCCACGAAGCCTTTTGGGTAACCTTAGTAGTTGTTCCAATATGCACCATGTTAACCATTATGACAAATGTAGCCATGAATAACAAAGCAGGAGTTATTGGTGGTGTAGCAGCTATGTTAATCATTACCCTATCGATTCCGAGTGGCGAAACAATTTTGTACGTATTTGCGCGTGTATCAGAAACTTTTATGGGAGTTTTTGTCGCAATTCTCGTAAATTACGATATTGATCGTATTCGGCTCATTTTAGAGAAAAAAGAAAAATAATGTTACATTTTATAACATTATCAATTGACGTTTGTCTTTTTTTAGACTATAATAGACAGAAAGAAGGAAATTGTAAATGAAGGAAAAAGAATTTCGCCGAAATATGGCTGTTTTTCCTATCGGCAGTGTTATGAAGTTGACCGACCTATCGGCGCGTCAGATTCGTTATTATGAAGATCAAGAGTTGATTAAGCCTGATCGAAACGAAGGGAACCGTCGCATGTATTCCTTGAATGACATGGATCGTCTGCTTGAAATCAAAGATTATATCTCTGAAGGTTATAATATCGCTGCCATTAAGAAAAAATATGCTGAACGTGAAGCGAAATCCAAGAAAGCGGTGAGTCAGACTGAGGTGCGTCGTGCACTTCATAATGAACTCCTCCAACAGGGTCGCTTTGCTTCAGTACGGTCACCTTTTGGTCGCGGTTAGGCAACCGCAAGTAGTTATACATTAAGGAGAAAACTCATGCCAATCACAGCTGCAGATATTCGTCGTGAAGTCAAGGAAAAAAATGTTACCTTTATTCGTCTCATGTTCTCAGATATTTTGGGAACCATGAAAAACGTCGAAATTCCTGCTACAGATGAACAGTTAGATAAAGTCTTGTCAAATAAGGCTATGTTTGATGGATCTTCTATTGAAGGTTTTGTACGTATCAATGAGTCAGATATGTACTTGTACCCTGACTTGGATACATGGACAGTCTTCCCTTGGGGAGATGAAAATGGAAGTGTTGCAGGTTTGATCTGTGATGTCTATACAACAGAAGGTGAGCCATTTGCAGGTGATCCTCGTGGCAATTTGAAACGTGCTCTTCGTCACATGGAAGAAGTGGGATTCAAGTCCTTCAACCTTGGACCAGAACCAGAATTCTTCCTATTTAAACTTGATGAAAATGGAGACCCAACACTTGAAGTAAATGACAAGGGTGGCTACTTTGATTTGGCGCCTACTGACCTTGCGGACAATACACGTCGTGAGATTGTCAATGTCTTGACCAAAATGGGATTTGAAGTAGAAGCAAGTCACCATGAGGTTGCGGTTGGACAACATGAGATTGACTTTAAGTACGATGAAGTTCTCCGTGCTTGTGATAAGATTCAAATCTTTAAACTCGTTGTTAAAACCATTGCTCGCAAACATGGTCTTTACGCAACCTTTATGGCGAAACCAAAATTTGGTATTGCCGGATCAGGTATGCACTGTAATATGTCCTTGTTTGATGCAGAAGGAAACAATGCCTTCTTTGATCCAAATGATCCAAAAGGAATGCAGTTGTCAGAAACGGCCTACCATTTCCTTGGTGGTTTGATTAAGCATGCCTACAACTATACTGCCATCATGAACCCAACGGTTAACTCATACAAACGTTTGGTTCCAGGTTATGAAGCGCCTGTTTACATTGCTTGGGCTGGTCGTAACCGTTCGCCACTTGTGCGCGTGCCTGCTTCACGTGGTATGGGAACTCGTCTTGAGTTGCGTTCAGTGGATCCAATGGCGAACCCTTACATCGCTATGGCTGTTCTTTTGGAAGTTGGTTTGCATGGTATTGAAAATAAAATCGAAGCACCAGCTCCTATCGAAGAAAATATCTACATCATGACAGCAGAAGAGCGTAAGGAAGCTGGTATTACAGACCTTCCATCAACCCTTCACAACGCTTTGAAAGCTTTGACAGAAGATGAGGTTGTCAGAGCAGCTCTTGGAGAACATATCTATACTAGTTTCCTTGAAGCCAAACGAATCGAATGGGCAAGTTATGCAACCTTCGTTTCACAATGGGAAATTGATAATTATTTAGACCTTTACTAATACTAATATAGAAGAAAGATTGCCTGAGGGTGATCTTTTTTCTTGTGTTTTATATCGAGGTGTGATATATTTTATATAACGAAGTGCGATATATCGAATTGAATAGGAGGTGAATGCAAATGGAATTAACGGATAAGATTCGTCGAGTTTATCTTCCGATGACGGAAACGGGTTTTTATATCTTGTTCTGTCTGCAAAAGGAAGGTCATGGGTACAGTATTACGCAAAAGGTCAAGGAGATGACAGATTTGCAAGTTTCGATTAGTCCTGGAACTATGTATGGAACCTTGTCAAAGATGGAAAAGGATGGTTTGATTTCCTTTGTCCGCGAAGAGGAAAAACGGAAAATCTATCAGATTACAGACTTGGGACGCAAAGTCTTAGATATTGAATTGAAGCGTATTGAACGGCTCTATAGAAACAGTCGGGAGGAAGGATGATGGAAAAGAAAATTGTTTATCGAATTTTTACAATTGCGGATTATGAGAGGGAGGCTCTATACTTTAGAGAAATGCATGCTAAGGGCTGGAAACTTAGGAAAGTAAGCTATTCTATCTTATTGTTTGCAGTTAAGTATACCTTTGAAAAGTGTAACCCTGAGCAAGTGTCTTATCAGTTGGACTTTTACCCAATGGAAAAATCAGAGAGAGCTTCCTATTTACAACTGTTTAAAGACTGTGGCTGGGAGCATATTACAGACTTTAATAGTTTTTCCTATTTTAGAAAAGTACATTCTGAAATTGAATCGGATGCAGAGTTTGAAATTTATAATGACGCGGCCGGGAAGTTAGCTATGGTTAATCGCATTTTAAGACTGCGATTAGTACCTGTTTTACTTTTGCTAGCCATACATATACCATTCTTACTTAAGTTGCTCAATAAAAGTAATGCGTATGGTCTATGGAGTTTATTTGCGGTCGGGCTAGATATTTTCTTGTCTTTAATCCTTTTGTTAATAGTTGCCTATATTAGCTGGAAGTTATGGCATAAAAAGAAGGAATTATCAGATTTATGATAGGGTAGGTATGCTCAAAATTGGAGGGGAAGTCATGATAAATAAAAAGCAATTTCGGATTTTCACCATTGTTGATTTGGACAAGGAAGAAGAATATTTACATGAGATGCATTTGAAAGGTTGGAAGTATAGAACGAGTCGTTTTGGTTTTTTCTATTTTGACCAATGTCAACCAGACGATGTCATCTACTGTATCTATGATTCTAGATTTCTTAAAAAGTATAAGTATGAACTGCAAGATTTTAGAAATAGAGGTTGGGAATTGATAGGAGCAGGTTCTTGTTCGATTCTTCGTAAATCGTCTTCTAATTTACTTCCAGAAGATAAAGTCTATATGAGTAAGGGGCTCAGATGGGAAGTTATGCGAAATAGACTTCGTTCATGTACAGTTGCTTTCTCAGGCGGTCTTGTTGTTTGTATGAGTTCGTTTAGAGAAGATCTTTCTATGTCTTTCTTCATTATTTTTGTTTTATATGCTCTTATGATTTCTTATCTAATCTATGGTTTTTTTAGACTTAAAAGGGCATACCGAGTAGATAAACAGTAAGGTTCTAGGTCTTTAGACTGATTTTTAGCACTCTTTTAACAAGAGTGCTAATTTTTTGAGTTTTTGTCTTGACATTCTCTTTTAAGGGTGTATAATAGAATCATGAGTTAGCACTTGAGTGTATCGAGTGCTAATTGATCAGACAGAGAGGAGTGATGAGATGGTTACAGAGCGTCAGCAGGATATTCTAAATCTGATTATTGACATCTTTACCAAAACGCACGAACCTGTCGGATCCAAAGCCTTGCAAGAGTCTATTAACTCTAGCAGTGCAACTATTCGTAATGACATGGCGGCTCTAGAAAAACAAGGTTTGCTTGAGAAGGCTCATACTTCAAGTGGTCGGATGCCAAGTGTTGCTGGTTTTCAGTACTATGTAAAACACTCACTGGATTTTGACCGACTGGCTGAAAATGAGGTTTATGAGATTGTCAAAGCCTTTGATCAGGAATTCTTCAAATTGGAGGATATTCTGCAAGAGGCTGCTGACCTGCTGACAGACTTGAGTGGCTGTACGGTAGTAGCACTGGATGTTGAGCCGAGCAGGCAACGTTTGACAGCCTTTGATATAGTTGTTTTGGGGCAACATACAGCCTTGGCAGTATTTACCCTAGACGAGTCTCGAACGGTTACCAGTCAGTTTCTGATTCCAAGGAACTTTTTGCAGGAGGATTTGCTGAAACTGAAGAGCATCATTCAGGAACGTTTCCTCGGCCACACCGTTCTAGATATTCACTACAAGATTCGGACGGAGATTCCGCAGATTATCCAGCGTTACTTCACAACAACGGACAATGTTATGGATCTCTTTGAACATATCTTTAAGGAAATGTTCAACGAAAACATTGTGGTGGCCGGCAAGGTTAATCTCTTGAATTTTGCCAATCTGGCAGCCTATCAGTTCTTTGACCAACCGCAAAAGGTGGCTCTGGAGATTCGTGAGGGATTGCGTGAAGATCAGATGCAAAACGTCCGTGTTGCAGACAGTCAAGAGTCCTGTCTAGCCGACCTAGCGGTGATTAGTAGCAAGTTCCTCATTCCTTATCGGGGAGTTGGAATTCTAGCCATTATCGGTCCAGTTAATCTGGATTATCAGCAATTAATCAACCAAGTCAATGTAGTCAATCGTGTTTTGACCATGAAGTTGACAGATTTTTACCGCTACCTCAGCAGTAATCATTACGAAGTACATTAAGATTGAAATCATTAAAGGAGGCGAAAATGGCCCAAGATATAAAAAATGAAGAAGTAGAAGAAGTTCAAGAAGAGGAAGTTGTGGAAACGGTAGAAGAAACAACTCCTGAGAAGTCTGAATTGGACTTGGCAAATGAACGTGCAGATGAGTTCGAAAATAAATATCTTCGCGCTCATGCAGAAATGCAAAATATCCAACGCCGTGCCAATGAAGAGCGTCAAAATTTGCAACGTTATCGTAGCCAGGACTTGGCAAAAGCGATTCTCCCTTCTTTGGACAACCTTGAGCGTGCACTCGCAGTTGAAGGTTTGACAGATGATGTGAAGAAGGGCTTGGAAATGGTGCAAGAAAGCTTGATTCACGCTTTGAAAGAAGAAGGAATCGAAGAAATCGCAGCTGACGGTGAATTTGACCATAACTATCATATGGCCATCCAAACTCTTCCAGCAGACGATGAACACCCAGCAGATACCATCGCTCAAGTTTTCCAAAAAGGCTACAAACTCCATGACCGCATCCTACGCCCAGCAATGGTGGTTGTCTACAACTAGGCAATTCTGACGGTTGCAACATACATAATATAAAACTTGTCCGAAACGACAATAAACTATGAAAGAAAGATAAAAAGCAAGCCGAAGGCTTGCAAGGAGGATATTGCCCGCCGTGGTGAAAGTTTCAGTAGCTTTGGCTACTGAAACAGGGGATTTTTGAGACAATAGGCTCAAAAATAAGTGATGAAATCCCGTAGGGAGTTGCTCACGTCCCCACCACTTAAGGGGAATATCAAAAAAATCAAAATTCGAATTAAAATTTAAGGAGAAAAACACATGTCTAAAATTATCGGTATTGACTTAGGTACAACAAACTCAGCAGTTGCAGTTCTTGAAGGAACTGAAAGCAAAATCATCGCAAACCCAGAAGGTAACCGTACAACTCCATCTGTAGTATCATTCAAAAACGGCGAAATCATCGTTGGTGATGCTGCAAAACGTCAAGCAGTAACAAATCCAGATACAGTCATCTCTATCAAATCTAAAATGGGAACTTCTGAAAAAGTTTCTGCTAACGGAAAAGAATACACTCCACAAGAAATCTCAGCTATGATTCTTCAATACTTGAAAGGATACGCTGAAGATTACCTTGGTGAGAAAGTAACCAAAGCTGTTATAACAGTTCCAGCTTACTTTAACGATGCTCAACGTCAAGCAACTAAAGACGCTGGTAAAATCGCTGGTCTTGAAGTAGAACGTATTGTCAACGAACCAACTGCAGCCGCTCTTGCTTACGGTTTGGACAAGACTGATAAAGAAGAAAAAATCTTGGTATTCGACCTTGGTGGTGGTACATTCGACGTCTCTATCCTTGAATTGGGTGACGGTGTCTTCGACGTATTGTCAACTGCAGGGGACAACAAACTTGGTGGTGACGACTTTGACCAAAAAATCATTGACCACTTGGTAGCAGAATTCAAGAAAGAAAACGGTATTGACTTGTCTACTGACAAGATGGCAATGCAACGTTTGAAAGATGCAGCTGAAAAAGCGAAGAAAGACCTTTCTGGTGTAACTTCAACACAAATCAGCTTGCCATTTATCACTGCTGGAGAAGCTGGACCTCTTCACTTGGAAATGACTTTGACTCGTGCGAAATTCGATGATTTGACTCGTGACCTTGTAGAACGTACAAAAGTTCCAGTTCGTCAAGCCCTTTCAGATGCAGGTTTGAGCTTGTCAGAAATCGACGAAGTTATTCTTGTTGGTGGTTCAACTCGTATCCCAGCTGTTGTAGAAGCAGTTAAGGCTGAAACTGGTAAAGAACCAAACAAATCAGTAAACCCTGACGAAGTAGTTGCTATGGGTGCGGCAATCCAAGGTGGTGTGATTACTGGTGATGTCAAAGACGTTGTCCTTCTTGATGTAACACCATTGTCACTTGGTATCGAAACAATGGGTGGTGTCTTCACAAAACTCATCGACCGTAACACAACAATTCCAACATCTAAATCACAAGTCTTCTCAACTGCGGCAGACAACCAACCAGCTGTTGATATCCACGTTCTTCAAGGTGAACGCCCAATGGCAGCAGATAACAAGACTCTTGGACGTTTCCAATTGACTGATATCCCAGCTGCACCTCGTGGAATTCCTCAAATCGAAGTAACATTTGATATCGACAAGAACGGTATCGTGTCTGTTAAGGCTAAAGATCTTGGAACTCAAAAAGAACAAACTATTGTGATCCAATCAAACTCAGGTTTGACTGACGAAGAAATCGACCGCATGATGAAAGATGCAGAAGCAAACGCTGAAGCAGATAAGAAACGTAAAGAAGAAGTTGACCTTCGTAACGAAGTAGACCAAGCAATCTTTGCGACTGAAAAGACTATCAAGGAAACTGAAGGAAAAGGTTTCGACGCAGAACGTGACGCTGCCCAAGCTGCCCTTGATGACCTTAAGAAAGCGCAAGAAGACAACAACTTGGACGAAATGAAAGCAAAACTTGAAGCATTGAACGAAAAAGCTCAAGGACTTGCTGTTAAACTCTACGAACAAGCTGCAGCAGCCCAACAAGCTCAAGCAGGAGCAGAAGGCGCACAAGCAACAGGAAACGCAGGCGATGACGTCGTAGACGGAGAGTTTACTGAAAAGTAAGATGTTGAGGCGTTAAGAAAACGAAAGAAAATAGGAAGCCATCGCCTTGTGCGATGCACAAAAGATGGCTTATCTTTTTTCCGAAGTTTTTAGCCGAAACTCAGTTAAGCCTAACTCGTTAAGAATGACTAATCACTAAAGTGATTGTCATTCTACGGCAATAGCTATGGCGACTTGTCTAAACTCCTTACTAGTTCAAAAACAAAGTATAATCGACTTTATTTTTGAACGTCTTAATGATAGGAAGAAATCCAGAGGTTGCAACCCAGCCTCTGTTTTTCGGTAAAATAGAGGATGTTGCGTATGAAAAAAGTACTTTGTGTCATTTATCCTAATTTTTCTCTTTATGAGATAGCCTCTTTAACAAGTACTTTAGCTCTGTCTTTTGATATCACGATTGATTATGTAGCTTCAGATCATTCGATGGTGGTCTCTGAGGATGGTTTGCCCTGTCAACCGACGAAAACTTTGGATCAGATCCGTATAGAAGATTATTCTTGTGTGATTTTGCCAGGAATGGTAAATATAGGTCCTGCTCTACAAGATGAGAAATTGTTCTCGTTTTTGAGAAGTCTTAATGAGCAAGATATCCTAATTGCAGCCATTTCTTCAGCGCCCCTTTTATTGGCGAAAGCAGGCTTGTTGAACGACACGAAATTTACAGGTGGAATTTGGCAAAACTTCTTTGATTATTTTGAATTTCTTCCACGTAAGAATTTTCAACCGAAAGTTCTTGTCCAAGATAAACAAATCATTACGGCTATTGGCTTTGCACATCAAGAGTTTGCAAGAAAAGTGATTTTCGGTTTAGGGTTGGCAGAGAATACGGACAACTATTTTAAAGAACAGAACGAGTATGCTGAAGAGGATTTGATATTTACTCTATCAGATGAAGAGTTTAATCAAGTGAAGCAGAGTATAGAAAACAGCCTCTAAAGATTTACATGAAAATTATAGAAAGGAACAAGGGTGTTCGAGTAACTGAACACGGGTTCCCAAATTTCTTACTCAATATAAAAGAAAGGAATTGAACCCGACCTAAATTCTCGGAAAAAAGATAAATCTGTCTAGGAGCATCGCTCCAGCGTCAGATTTCTTATTTTTCAGTCGAATTTTACGGTCTTGGTATCTTGTATGAACAATACTGAATTTTATGATCGTCTGGGGGTGTCAAAAAACGCTTCGGCAGACGAGATCAAAAAGGCTTATCGTAAGCTTTCGAAAAAATACCACCCAGATATCAACAAGGAGCCTGGCGCTGAGGAAAAGTATAAGGAAGTTCAAGAAGCCTATGAGACTTTGAGTGACGACCAAAAACGGGCGGCCTATGACCAATATGGTGCTGCGGGTGCCAATGGTGGCTTTGGAGGCTTCGGTGGTGGAGCTGGCGGTTTCAACGGAGCAGGTGGCTTCGGTGGTTTTGAGGACATTTTCTCAAGTTTCTTCGGCGGAGGCGGTGCTTCACGCAATCCAAATGCTCCTCGTCAGGGGGATGACCTCCAGTATCGTGTGAACTTGACCTTTGAAGAAGCTATTTTTGGAGCTGAAAAAGAGGTTAAATACAATCGTGAAGCAAGCTGTAGTACATGTAATGGCTCAGGTGCTAAGCCAGGAACAAGTCCAGTCACTTGTGGACGCTGTCATGGCGCTGGTGTCATTAACGTCGATACACAGACTCCACTTGGTATGATGCGTCGCCAAGTAACCTGTGATGTCTGTCACGGTCGCGGAAAAGAAATCAAAGATCCATGTACAACATGTCACGGAACAGGTCATGAAAAACAAGCTCATAGTGTACATGTAAAAATCCCTGCTGGTGTGGAAACAGGTCAACAAATTCGCCTAGCTGGTCAAGGTGAAGCTGGATTTAACGGTGGACCTTATGGTGACTTGTATGTAGTGGTTTCTGTGGAAGCCAGCGACAAGTTTGAACGTGAAGGAACGACTATCTTCTACAATCTCAACCTCAACTTTGTCCAAGCAGCTCTTGGTGACACAGTTGATATCCCAACTGTTCATGGTGATGTTGAATTGGTTATTCCAGAGGGAACTCAGACTGGTAAGAAATTCCGTTTACGTGGTAAGGGAGCTCCGAGCCTTCGTGGCGGTGCAGTTGGTGACCAATACGTTACCGTTAATGTCGTAACACCGACAGGCTTGAACGACCGTCAAAAAGCAGCTTTGAAAGAATTCGCAGCTGCTGGTGACTTGAAAGTAAATCCAAAGAAAAAAGGCTTCTTTGACCATATTAAAGATGCCTTTGAAGGAGAATAAAAGTAAAAAGAGCCGTTGGGCTCTTTTTGTTTATAGATTTTTTAAGACTTTCCTTAAGTAATGACGGACGGTAGCGACCTTCTTCGAAGTTCCATACCTAAACTTTGAGCCTAGGTCTCAAAGTTTCCGAACATCTGAAAGCAAGCTGTTTCAGGTGTTTTCATTACGGCGGAAAGTCTTCGATTTAGTTATGAAACGGTGAATGAGTTGCCTAAATTATGATGTATTGTTGATGTAATATAGCTTGTTTATGTTTTAAAAAGAGCCACTCGGCTCTTTTTACTTATCTTCAGTTTCCTGCAGTTCTTTTATCACAGCTAGTCTAGTTTGGATATCTTTTTCCAAGACCTTAAACTTGTAAGTCAGGTCTTCTTGGTATTCCTTGATGAGTTCTTTTTGCTGGTCAATGATTTGTAGGCTGTTTTGGATAATATCTACATCATCCTTGATAGCTTGAACGCGGTCAGTGGTATTCAAGACTTCATCTGTGATGGTTTGGCGATTTTTTGTGACCAGATAACTTCCGGCTGCAGCTCCTGCAAATAGCAGTAGATTGGATAATTTCATGGCAACTCCTTAGGCGTTTTTGATGGTTTCAGCGACTTGAGCAAGTTTGTCAAAGTCTGGTTCGTGGGCGATAAAATCAATCTTGAGGTCATCGTCCGCACTGTAGCGAGGTACGAGGTGAACGTGGGTATGAAAGACGGTTTGCCCTGCGATTTCTTCACAGTTAGCAATGATATTCATACCAGCAGCCTTGGTAGCTTTCATGACTTTTTGAGCTACTTTTGGTACTTGGGCAAAGAGTTGGCTAGCGCTAGTAGCGTCCATCTCCAAAAGATTGCGATAGTGTTCCTTTGGCACGACTAAGGTGTGTCCTGGTGTCACTTGAGAGATATCAAGAAAGGCAAGAACCTGCTCATCTTCATATACTTTTGAAGCAGGAATTTCCCCTGCAATGATTTTACAAAAAATGCAATCTGACATAAAATCTACCTCTACTGTATTGAATTTTGATATAATATAGCTACATTATACCAGATTTGGAGAAAATATGTTAGAAATTAAAAACCTGACAGGTGGCTATGTTCATGTTCCTGTCTTGAAAGATGTGTCCTTTACTGTTGAAAGTGGGCAGCTGGTCGGTCTGATTGGTCTCAATGGTGCTGGGAAATCGACGACTATTAATGAAATTATCGGTCTGTTAACACCCTATAGTGGTTCTATCAATATCAATGGCTTGACCCTGCAAGAAGATGCGACAAGTTACCGCAAGCAGATTGGCTACATTCCTGAGACACCTAGTCTGTATGAGGAACTGACCCTCAGAGAGCATATCGAAACGGTTGCCATGGCTTATGGTATTGAGCAGAAAGTGGCTTTTGATCGAGTAGAGCCTTTGTTAAAAATGTTTCGTCTGGATCAGAAATTGGACTGGTTCCCTGTTCATTTTTCAAAAGGGATGAAGCAGAAGGTCATGATTATCTGTGCTTTTGTGGTGGATCCGAGTCTTTTCATCGTGGATGAGCCTTTCCTTGGTCTTGATCCATTGGCTATTGCGGACTTGATTCAACTTTTAGAAGTGGAAAAGCAAAAAGGCAAGTCTATTCTCATGAGTACCCACGTGCTGGATTCGGCGGAGAAGATGTGTGATGCCTTTATCATTCTTCACAAAGGGGAAGTGCGTGCTAAGGGAAATCTCCTGCAACTGCGCGAAGCCTTTGATATGCCTGAGGCTAGTTTGAATGATATTTACTTGGCTCTGACCAAAGAGGAGGAGCTATGAAAGACTTGTTTTTAAAGAGAAAGCAGGCTTTTCGTAAGGAGTGTGTCGGTTATCTGCGCTATGTTCTTAATGACCACTTTGTCTTGTTCCTGCTTGTCCTGCTGGGCTTTCTAGCCTACCAGTACAGTCAACTCTTGCAAGATTTTCCTGAAAATCATTGGCCTATCCTTTTATTTGTAGGAATTACGTCTGTTTTACTTTTGCTTTGGGGAGGAATTGCCACCTATATGGAGGCTCCAGACAAGCTCTTTCTCTTAGTCGGAGAAGAGGAAATCAAACTCCATCTCAAGCGTCAAACTGGCGTTTCCCTAGTCTTTTGGCTCTTTGTCCAGACCCTTTTCTTGCTGTTATTTGCGCCTTTATTTTTAGCAATGGGCTATGGCTTGCCTGTTTTTCTGGTCTATGTGCTTTTATTGGGAGTAGGTAAATATTTCCTCTTTCGTCAAAAGGCCAGCAAATTTTTCACTGAAACTGGACTGGACTGGGACTATGTCATTTCCCAAGAAAGCAAGCGTAAGCAAGTCTTGCTTCGTTTCTTTGCCCTCTTTACGCAGGTCAAGGGAATTTCAAACAGCATTAAGCGTCGTGCCTATCTGGACTTTATCCTAAAGGTTGTTCAGAAGGTGCCTGGGAAGATTTGGCAAAATCTCTATCTGCGTTCTTATCTGCGAAATGGAGACCTCTTTGCCCTCAGTCTCCGTCTGCTCCTACTTTCCTTGCTGGCGCAGGTCTTTATCGAGCAAGCTTGGATTGCGACAGCAGTGGTGGTTCTCTTTAACTACCTCTTGCTCTTCCAGTTGCTGGCCCTCTATCATGCCTTTGACTACCAGTATTTGACCCAACTCTTTCCACTGGACAAGGGGCAAAAGGAAAAAGGCTTGCAGGCGGTAGTCCGAGGATTGACCAGTTTGGTCTTAGTAGTGGAATTAGTTGTTGGGTTGATTACCTTCCAAGAAAAACTAGCCCTTCTAGCCTTACTGGGAGCTGGTTTGGTTTTACTAGTCTTGTACTTACCTTATCAGGTCAAACGTCAGATGCAGGACTAACATTGCCTATATGACACTAAAAAAGAAGTTGAGTTCAGTTTGTCTCAACTTCTTTTATTTTCTACAAGATAATGGTTGGTCCGTAGAGACTCAACTTGGTCTTGACTTGGTCAAAGTGGAAGCGGTCATAGGCCCGCCAAGCGGCGCGAGTTGGAGCATCTGGATCAAGAGCGCTGAGTCCCATGAGAAGACTGGAAGTCTGGTAAAATTTTTCCAGTTCAATCAAGACTCGATTATCCACTGTTTCAGCCTTGGCTAGAAAGCCAAGAATAGAGTTTAATTGCTCCTGAAAGCGGACGTCGTCAGCGGTTGCCTGTTTGCATGCTTGATAGGCTTTGTTTAAGTCAGTAATCAAAGTCTGAGCTCTTTTGATAGGGTCTGCATCTGTCATGAGAATTCCTCCTTTAATCTGGGTGCCAGTCTTACTTCTAGCAATTGTATTTTGATACTGTCAGTTTATCACTTTTATCTCCTTTTTCACCTTCAAATCTTTAATTGTCCTTGAAATTTCCTGAATGGTACTGTTAAGATTTTATGATAAAATAGTTGTAAGCTCATCATGATGTTGTAGAAAAATAGTCCTTTTAGGAGTTTTCAAAGACTGTTTAGGATTGGGTGGGCTTGTGTTAGACCTTTTCTGTTATTCTTTTCTTAGGAGGAGAATCCAATGAAACATATGATTATTCAGACACAGAAAACAGTCTATAAAGTAAACGTCGACGATATCTACTATATCCAAGCACATCCAACTAAAGCCCATACCGTACAGATTGTTACAGAAGAGGCTAGTTTTAATATGGTTCAAAATTTAAGTAATCTTGAGAACCAATATGGGGAAAACTTGATGAGGTGTCATCGAAATTGTTTGGTAAATCTTGATAAATTAAAATCGATTGATTTTCAAGAAAGAATCCTTTTTCTCGGAGAAGAAGGTCAATACGCTGTCAAGTATGCCAGACGTCGCTATAGAGAAATTCGTCAAAAATGGTTGAAAGAAGGAGAGTAAGAAGATGAGAATATTTGTTTTAGAAGATGATTTTTCCCAACAGACTAGGATTGAAACGACGATTGAGAAACTCTTGAAAGAACATCATATCACTCCCAGCTCTTTTGCGGTCTTTGGCAAGCCAGACCAACTGCTGGCAGAGGTGCATGAGAAGGGGGCGCATCAGCTATTCTTTTTGGATATTGAGATTCGAAATGAGGAGATGAAAGGCCTAGAGGTGGCTAGAAAGATTCGGGATCGGGATCCTTATGCCCTAATCGTCTTTGTGACGACTCACTCAGAGTTTATGCCCCTGTCCTTTCGCTACCAAGTGTCTGCTTTGGACTACATTGATAAGGCCCTTTCGGCAGAGGAGTTTGAATCTCGAATCGAGACAGCCCTTCTCTATGCCAATAATCAAGACAGTAAAAGTCTGGCGGAAGATTGCTTTTACTTTAAATCAAAATTTGCTCAATTCCAGTATCCCTTTAAAGAGGTTTACTATATCGAAACGTCCCCAAGACCCCATCGTGTTATTCTCTATACCAAGACGGACAGGCTGGAATTTACGGCGAGTTTAGAGGAGGTTCTCAAGCAGGAGCCTCGTCTTTTGCAGTGCCATCGCTCTTTTCTAGTCAATCCAACTAATGTAGTTCGTTTGGATAAGAAAGAAAAACTCCTTTTCTTTCCTAATGGTGGAAGCTGTCTAATCGCGCGTTATAAGGTCAGGGAAGTGTCTGAGGCTATCACTAACTTACACTGAGCTAGGAGAATTTATGAACATTGCTTGGATATTGTTGTATACACTTGTTACTAATGGACTAGAAATTGTCATCTTCTTTAAGGTAGATGGAATTGATCTTACTTTCGAGAGGATTTTTAAGGCCTTTCTTTTTAAGATACTGTTGGCCTTTGTTTTTGTAATGATTAGCTATATAGTAGGAAATATTTACCTATCTTATTTTATGGAACCCTTGTATGGCATCGGTTTGTCTTTCTTATTGTTAAGAGGACTTCCTAAAAAACTGCTTTTCTTTTATGGTCTCTTTCCAATGATATTGATAAATCTCTTTGATAGAGGTGTTGCTTATTTTGTACTTCCATTTTTGGGACAAGGGCAAGTATATGATGACTACTCATTTACTGGGTTATGTATAATAATTTTCAATTTCTTCATTTCTCTAGCCTTTTTGAAATGGTTGGACTATGATTTTACTAGTTTGAGAAGGGAGATTCTCGATAAAGGTTTTCAAAAGTCCCTGACTAAGATTAACTGGATAATGGGGGCTTACTATTTGGTGATACAAAGTCTGTCTTACTTTGAATATGAGCAAGGTATTCAATCAACGACTGTTCGCCATCTCATCCTAGTGTTCTACCTCCTATTTTTTATGGGGATTATCAAGAAATTGGATACCTATTTGAAGGACAAACTCCATGAGAGACTGGACCAAGAGCAGGTCTTGCGCTATAGAGATATGGAACGCTATAGTCGGCATATAGAGGAACTTTACAAGGAAGTAAGGAGTTTTCGCCATGACTACACCAACCTCTTAACAAGTTTACGTCTGGGTATTGAAGAGGAGGATATGGAGCAGATAAAAGAGATCTATGACTCGGTCTTAAAGGATTCTAGTGAAAAATTGCAGGATAATAAATATGACCTTGGCCGATTGGTGAATGTTCGGGATCGTGCCCTCAAAAGTCTTCTAGCTGGAAAATTTATAAAAGCTAGAGAAAAGGACATTGTCTTTAATGTCGAAGTTCCTGAAGAGATTCAGGTTGAGGGAATGAGACTGCTTGATTTTCTAACCATTGTATCTATCCTTTGTGACAATGCCATTGAAGCCAGTGTAAAGGCCAGTCAACCTCATGTTTCAATCGCCTTTTTAAAAAGCGGAGCACAGGAGACCTTCATCATCGAAAATTCCATCAAAGAAGAGGGCATAGATATTTCTGAAATCTTCTCCTTTGGAGTTAGTTCTAAAGGGGAGGAGAGAGGTGTCGGTCTCTATACCGTTATGAAGATTGTGGAAAGTTATCCCAATGCCAGTTTAAATACTACCTGTCAAAATCAAGTCTTTCGTCAGGTGCTTACTATGGTACCTATAGAATGATGAAAAAATAAGACCGAGAGTGCGTGTTTCTCGGTCTTATTTTTTATAGTTGTATTGGATGATGAAGTCCTTTCATATTTTTATGCTTAATTATATTAAGGCTGTATAAGATATCTTCCCACCATCCTCCACCTGTAATTTGATTGAGTTCGGTAGTTGTTAGTTCTTGAAATGAAGTTAGGTTTTGATTCTTATCCATGTTATGATTCCCCTTTTTGATAAGATAATAAATAGTTACAGAGTGTTATCTGAAAATTAATCAGAATGTGTTAACATTTTATCTTTAAAATAATCAAAATATGTTTTCTTTGCAGTTACACTAGTGACGCGACCTTGTAAGCCGTATTGGATGAGTTTACTATCCTCATCAGATAGTTTTGCAAGAGCGCTTAGTTTAAAGAGATTTCCTTGCTCTGTTCTGGTAGGAGTTTGATCAATTGTCTGAAGTTGGCCGATGATGGTAATGCCGTGATTTCCAATCTTCTCCAGTTTTAATCTTACAGTTTGTCCTTTATCTAGTAGAGGTAGATAGTCAGAAGATACGTAGTAAGTGATTAGTACTTCTCTTGTATCTGTGATGATAGGGAATATTTGAGCAATTTCTGTACCAGTTGGAATTCTATTTTTACCTTCAAATTCACTGTTCAGATGAACGATACCTTTACTTGGAGCGGTTAAGATATTATTTTCTAAGCGCTGTGTCGCTTGATCTAGCTGTACTTTTAATTCTGTTAATTGATTCTCCACGGTTAGTTGTTGCTGAGAAGCTGTCTGTAAAAACTGAGTGCGGAGTACTTCAATTTTAGTTTCTAAACTATTGTCATAAGTTGCTACACTTCCGATACCAGCTTGCTGAATTTTGAGGCTTGCGATAGATGATTCAAGACCTGCAATACTTTGATTAATTTGAGATAAAAATGGCTCCTCTGTAGTTCCTTGTGTTTGTTCTTGTGAGGCTACAAGATAACGATTCAAAATTGACTGGTGCGGATTGCCAGTTGGTAAGCGAGCCCTTTTATTTATGATAGCATCTCTCAGCTCTTGATATTCTCCAATTTGTTGTTGAACTTTTGTAATTTCTTGTTCGATGGCTGATGAACTGCTATTGGCAAGATTAGCTTGATTTGAAACTTCGGTGTTAGTCTTTGTGATACCCAGTTCAATATCATGAGCTTGTTTAGTAAAATTCATAAAGGTATTATGGTAGCCAAATTCATCCTCGCCAGAAAAAAGATCAGTCGCTTTTTCTAAGCTTTGTTTCAAAATTCCAATTCCTTCTTTTTGCTTCTCAAGCCTTTGTAATTGAGTTTCTAAGGCAGTTTTCTGACTTTCTTCCATTGTTTCAGAGTATTTGATGAGTAAGTCCCCTTTTTCAACTACTTGATTTGCCACTAAATGATTAGCAAGGATAGGATTATCACTTGTTGACTGAATGGATGCAATGACACTTGTAGGGGCGATTTCTCCTTGGGAAGTAACAGTAATTTCTTTTGTGGCAACAAGGGAGAAAATCAAGATGAAAGTAAATAATAATGAAAGAGGTATAATTAACACTGTCGCATAGTTATGGTAACGTCTCTGATAAAACTCGACGCTTCTAAAAAGATTAGGATTCATGACATTCTCCTTATTTATTGAATAGATGGTGGTAGAAGCCTTGCGCCTGCATTAACTCTTGGTGACTACCAACTTCAATGATTTTCCCCTGGTCGAGAACAATGACACGGTTGGTTCGTTCGGCTATACTGAGACGATGGGCTACAAAGAGAATGGTTTTATCAGTTAGGGACATAAGATTATCTATAACTTTTTTCTCAGTCAAGACATCAAGACCGCTAGTAGCTTCATCTAGTATTAAAACAGGAGATTTAGTTAAAAGAGCGCGAGCGAGGGCTATTCGTTGCTTTTGTCCTCCTGATAGACCAGCTCCATCAGAGAGCTGAGTTTGATAGCCCATAGGCATTCTTTCAATGTCTTGACGGATTTCAGCTAATTCACAAGCTCTTAGAATATCTTCTTGGCTAATCATATGATTACCACCCAAGGTTAAGTTTTCCAAAATAGAGCCATTAAAGATATAGGCTTGTTGGGGTAGGTAATTAATATGACGGCGCAAGACTTTTTTATCAATGTTTTTAATATCCTGATGATTGATGGAAATATGTCCTTTGTAGGGTTCAAAGAAATTGACAATCATTTTGGCTAAAGTTGTTTTACCAGAACCACTGACTCCAACTAGGCTAACCTTATCTCCTTGTTTAATCGTGAGATTAATATCTGTTAAGGTATCTCGTCCAAAACCATACTTATAAGAAAGGTCATCAAATTCAATATCTCCCATCAAAAAATGTGAATGAACAGGGTTTTCTGGGGCTTGGAACTCAGATTCGACTAGATAGACTTCGTTCAAACGGTTATTAGCAACCTTCGCAGATTGGAGTTTGGTTTGGAGGTTGATAATATTTTCCATAGGAGTTGTAAAGTAAGAAAGAAGTGTGTTAAAGGTAATCAGCTGACCGATAGAAATTTTACTCGACATGACTAATTGAGCGCCAAACCATAGGATAAGGATATTCAGAACTAATTTTGTTCCCTGCTTTAAACTTGTTTGTAAAATAGAATATTTGTTGAGCTTAAAGGATTTTTCCAAATAATCTACAAATTCGCTGTCTATATTTTGATAGCGATTTTCTTCACTCGTGAGCGACTTGATAGTTTCAATCCCGTTGATATCTTCGATAATGGCAGAGCTAACCATAGAATTACTTTGCATGACATCATGGTTCATTTTTTCGAAAGGCTTCATAAAAGAAAAGATGATGAACATGTATATAGGAATGGAAATAAGAGAAAGAAGGAAGAGATTAGGGTTTTGTGCCAGTAAGACTCCCCCTACAAGAATCAGAATAGAAACATCCAGAAAAAGAGAAAGAATGGTAGAAGCCAAGGCATCTATAATAGAGTTAGCATCTGTGAACCGTGAAATAATTTCCCCTGTACGACGTGTCGCAAAGAAAGACATAGGAAGTTCAAAAATATGGCGAATATAGGATAAAATCACATCAATGCTTAATCTCTGACTCAGAACAGTTAGGAGATAATCACGGGAGAAGCTCATGACTTGCTGGAGGATATAGGTGATAACCAGACCAACTGAGACGATTCCTAAAGTTGATCTCATCTGATTTGGGATGTATTCATCCAAGATTCCTTGGAGATAATAAGAACCACCTATATTGATAATAGTGACCAATAAGCTTGAGAGAACAATATAAGCAATAAGAGATTTTTGTTTGAAAATCAGAGGAAGGAAGCTCAGTAGATCATTCTTTTTATCTTTATGGGGTTGATAACTGGGTTTAGGAGCTAGAAAAATAGCTACTCCAGTCCATTCAGAGAAAAAGCGTTCTTTTGACATTTTGGTGATTTTTACAGAAGGGTCAGGATCACCAATAACCAGATAGTCTTTCTTTGTTTGATAGACAACATAGTAATGTTGGAGTTTTCCTTCTTTGTTAACGTGAACGATAAATGGATAGGGGACATCACTCATGTCAAAGAGAGTTTTATCTGCTTGAACAGGTCTTGTTTCAAAGCCCATTTCATCAGCGGCTTTTACAATGCCAAGGGCAGTCGTTCCTTCTTTATTGGTCTTTGCAAGTTCTCTCAAGTGAGCTAGAGAAAAATCTGAACCATAGAATTTAGCAATCGAGGCTAAGGCAGCAACACCGCAGTCTCTAGCATCTATTTGAGGAACAAATGTACGTTTATAAGAAGTCATTGGCAATTCCTTTCATATAGTAGATAGGTCTATTATGACATAAAAATAAGTTCATATTTTATGAAATCTTGAATAGTCATTGAAACTTCCTGAATGGTAAAAAAGTGATTAGAAATTATCTTTTAAAAAATTTTAGAGGTGGTTTTAAATAAAAAAGCTAATTTAAGACGTTTCGATGACAATTCAAGATTTGGATGAAAAAAATTAATAAACGGTGATATACTAAACTTGTCAAGGTTGCAACAAGACAAAAATTAAAAATAAAAAGGAGGTATTCATCATGAATACAAAAACAATGTCACAATTTTCTGTTATGGATAATGAAATGCTTGCTTGCGTTGAAGGTGGAGATGAAGTAGGGGCTGGAGAAGTTGTTCAAGCATTGGGAGCTTGTACAATAGGAGGTGCAGCTCTGGGGAGTGTTATCCCAGTTGTGGGAACTTTTGCTGGAGGGATTTTAGGAGCACAGTTCTGTACAGCAGTTTGGGGAGCTTTGAGGGCAAGTTAAATTTTTAGGGATATAGCAGATTAAAATATAATAGTAACAAATTGATTAAGAGATTTAAAGCAATTTCTAAAAATGCTTTAAAAACGACATTGTGCGATGCTAGATTCAATTTACTATAGTAGTAAAAGGAGGTGATTTATATGAGATACAGGTTATTTCTTGTTATTTTCTTGAGTAGTACGTTGGATATTCTTTTAGGGACATTTTTGAAAATCTCTAATGTATCGATTGGGTGGCTTGTTCTCTACAGTGGCTTGTTTGAAGCAGGAGTTTTCCTTCTTACTAATAAAGGTTTGGCGGTAAAAATCAAGGAAGCAGACATTCAAAATCGCTTTAAATTTATTTTTGGAAAAACGGTATGGTTTCAAATCCTTTTGCTCATCTTTTTGATTTTCAAACTTTATCTTGGTTTGGATGCGAAGATGATTTTATTCTATGGCCATGTTTTCATTATTTTTAATGTCTTAATCTATCTTTTATCTACTAGCCAAATTAATTTAACAAAGAAAGTGTGAAAATAATGGAACAATCAGTAAATAATTTCATCATTTTACCTGATGAAAAACTAACAACGATAACAGCTGGTGATAAACAACTTGCAGACAGATTTTTAAGTGGAGTAGGTGGTGCAGTTGAGGGGATTTCGCTTTGTATGGAGACAATCCCTTTCCCAACTCCTCAGATTTATTTGATTTGCGCAGCAGGTGGAGCGGCAGCTTCGTTTTTATGGCCACATTAGAGAAACCCGATTATTCATAAATAACACAAAAAAGCATCCAGAATCGATATGAAACCAAGGATTCTAGATGCTTTTCTCTTTTCCCCTATTGGGTGCTGTTTTTACTGGATAAAAAGGAGTTTCTCCTTTATGATATAAGTGCAAAAAATAAAAACAAAGGAAACTTCAATGCACAGTATATCAAATAAGTCTACGAAAAACAATACTTTATCACACTTTTCTTTCGATGGTGGAAATCTGACCAATCAAGCTGGTCTTCTGCTCTTCAAAGAACTCTTCACAAAGTTGAATCTAAAAGAAATTATTTCAAAACACCTTGTGACCGATAATAAACGATGCTATTATCACTATTTGGATGCCGATATTGTCACCCAATTTCTTTGAGTGATTATCAACTTGGTTTTTATCTTAGTTACTGTTAGGATAAGAGAGTTTGAAGATGATGATTTGGTTAGTCCTAGAACCAATCAACTTATGTATATCGGCTTGACAGGTTTTATGTCTATTATTTGTTTGTATAGAGGTATCACAGTAGCAGAATCCTATCAACAACTAATCGCTTATATTGGCGCTATTCTCTGCTCAACCATCATGCTTCTGCTCATTTGGGGTTTGAAGTATTATAAAAAGTAGAGCTTAATAAAGTATAAAGGGGTAAGTGTTTTCGCAATACTTACCCTTTTATAATGAAGTTTTTGCAATTCAAGATGTTTCGATGACCATTTAAGATTTATATGAATTTGTAATCTTAAATAAGGTAAGATAAAAATAACAAATGTAAAGGAGTATTCTTATGAAGAATCAAAAGATAAAATCGCTATTACTTGTACCACTTGTATTTGCATCTATTACTACGGGTGTTGTATATGCAGAAGAACATCCTACTACTTCATCTATCCAGGCGAATGATAGTTCTCTTGTGGCACCAGATTTGCCATCGGCTAAGGAAAAGGTGGAGCATAAGCCTTCTGTTGTAACCCCAGAAGAGTATGAGAAGAATGTTACGGACTTTAAAAAGATAGATATTGAAGCTGTACGTCAATCTTTTACAGAGGATCAATTGGAACATACTATTTATTTTGGTAGAAAAACTTGCTCTCATTGTCGTCAATTTTCTCCTGAATTGAAAGAATTTAATAACTTGATTGAAAAGAAGTTAGAGTATTATGATTTGGACGGTAAGGATTTTGATGGGGAAGCGAGAGAGTTTCTATTTAAAAAAGTCGGTATTCCAGGAACACCAACAATTTTGTATTTAAAAAATGGACATCCGATATCTGGATGGGTTGGTGGCGGAGCAACTGCACAACAGGTGTATGATTATATGTACTCGAGAAACTCACCTAAGCAAACGGAGACAGTGAAATCTTCTGAGGAGACAGTAACTGAAAGTGTCCGTGATGAGAAAACCAGAGATGACAGCATGAGTATTAGTGATAAAGTTGTAAGCGACAGCAAAGGTATGAGTGATGAAAAAAGAACCGAAATGAAAATATCCAATGCTAATCCCAATTCTAATAGTGAAAATAGTGGGAAAGTGGAGAGTATAAACTCAACTTCTAAAGCTAAAACTACTCAATCTGGCAATTTAGCAATGTTAGACAATAAGAATCAATCGGAAACTCTCAAACCTATTTTTGATGTTGTTCAAGAAAATAAAACTCCTTTAACCGATGTTAAGGGGACTGATTATGTAAGCGAATCTATTACTTCGAATGAAAAATTATTACCGAAAACAGGAGAGGAAGAAAGTTACCAACTGATTCGGCTAGCTATCGCGTTTTTTATGGCTTCTATAATGATTAAAGTGAAACAAAAAATTCATAAATAAAAATAGATGGTAAACAGGTGCAATGATATTATTTGTTTGTAATAACATATAGCTAACATTTTCCTATAGACAAGAGTGAGAAGATAGGTGTATTTAGTTTATATATAAAAGATTATAATTGTATATGAAATGAATGGTAAATAGTTAGTATTAGCTGAAGTAGAAAATCGAAAATGAAAGGAAAATTATCATGAGTAAGAATAGTAGAACAGAAAAAGTTAGAGTAACAGAAAGTGCAGATTTTGGAGCATATTTTTTAATTTTAGCAGTTGTAGCCGTCGGGGCGCTTGCTTATTTTTCAGAAGATTTTGGGCCAAGGTGGGCAAAAGTTATAGAAATAGTCGGAGCGCCGTTTTCTTTAGGTTTAGGTTTTTTTGCTTTTGATAAAGGTTTTGAAATGCTGAACGATTATAAAAAGAATAAAAGAAAAGAAGACGACGAGGAAGAAAAAAACAACAATCAGAACTAAAAAATGTAAAATAAAGGGGTAAAAAATGGCAAGGAAAAAGAAGTTGCTTGGAGAAGAGTTTGGGAAGATGGTGTTGTCAAGGACGATAGCGACCTATGAAGAAGCAATCAACGCTGAAAAATAACATTTTCAGATGAAAAGATGGAGGAGCTAGACAACATACTATCTAATGGAATGGGGTTGCTTGATGGAGTACAAGCATACGGTATTCTAACAGGACGAAAATAAAAAAAGCATTCCTCGTGAATACAAAAACAATGTTTCAATTAGCAGAAGTTAGCTGTTAAAGCTTGTCTTTATCCAGTTTGATTTTTACCATAGTATGTGAGGTATATTAAATGAATAAGAAATCCTTTTTTATCATCTGTTCTACGTTGATTATAGCATCGAATCTTCTCATGATTTCCGTGGTGAACAAGGGAGAAGAAACAGGGAGCAATCTGTTTGTGATTGCTATAGCCTGTGTTTTATTACCAGCTTTTTTATATGCGGTTGAAAACCGACTGACTTCATTGGTAAGAGTAGAATCAATACTCCTGATTCAGTTGACAGTTATATCCCTACTCCGTCTTATCAACAGAATAGAGAGTACGCCTGAAATCTTCAACATTATTATTACCCTTCTCGTTTTGGCAAGTGGGACAGCTGCTATCCTTGTTGCGATCATGAGAATATATGAGAACATACGGAAGTGAGGGTGAGTAGTTCTCTATTTTGTATTTTCAAATTGTCAAGTTTCCCCAGGGCAAGTATGTTTTCCATGCTTGCTTTTTTAAATTTTTTAACAATTCAAGAGGTTTTGATGACCATTTATGATTTGGATGAAAAAAATTAATAAACAGTGATATACTAAACTTGTCAAAGTTGCAACAGGACAAAAATTAAAAATAAAAAGGAGTATTTGTCATGGATACAAAAATGATGGAACAATTTGAAATTATGGATACTGAAATACTTGATCATATAGAGGGTGGGGATGTATCTGATATTTATAAAGGGCACGCTGATCAGGGAAGTCCATTCGGTGCTTACCCTTCTATATTAAAAAATTCAGGTCCTTTTCCAGTAAGTGGGTACTGCCCGCGTGGTTATCATGACCGTGGTTATATAGGAGCAGGTTTCCATTTATGTGGAATATAGGCTGAAATATAAGAAATGAGGAAGAGTTTCTATGAAAAAGTATCAGCTTCTACTCAAAATAAGTGCAGTCTTCTCTTACTTATTTTTCGTATTTGGCCTTTCTCAGCTGACGCTTATTGTTCAAAATTATTGGCAATTTTCTTCCCAGATTGGCAATTTCGTCTGGATTCAAAATATCTTGAGTTTGCTATTTAGCGGAGTCATGATTTGGATTCTGGTTAAGACAGGCCATGGTTATCTCTTTCGCATTCCGAGAAAAAAATGGCTTTGGTATTCGATTTTGACAGTACTAGTGGTAGTGCTCTATATCTCTTTTAACGTTCAGGCAGCTAAACATGTTCAGTCAACTGCTGAAGGTTGGGCGGTATTGATCGGTTATAGTGGGACCAACTTTGCTGAGCTAGGTATCTATATAACCCTGTTCTTTCTGACTCCACTTATGGAAGAGCTGATTTATAGAGGATTACTGCAACACGCCTTTTTTAAGCATTCGAGATTTGGCCTTGATTTGCTCCTTCCTTCCATTTTATTTGCTCTTCCTCATTTTTCAAGCCTGCCTAGTCTGTTAGATATCTTCGTCTTTGCAACATTTGGCATCATCTTTGCTAGTTTGACTCGCTATACAAAGAGCATTTATCCTTCCTATGCGGTGCATGTGATTAATAATATTTTCGCGACATTACCATTTTTGCTGACTTTTTTACACAGGGTATTTAGCTAAAAATCGTAGATTAAAAATAATTATCGATTTTAAGAAGTGAATAATGGAATTTAATATTATTCACTTCTTATTAGTTGATTGGGAAGATTGTACTCTTTGAGTAATTTAAGATGTTTTGATGATAATTCAAGATTTGTATGAAAAACTTTAACAAATAGTGTTATACTAAAATTGTCAATTGCAACAGGATAACAATTAAAATTAAAAATAAAAAAGGAGGTATTCGTTATGAATACAAAAACGATGTCACAATTTGAAATGATGGATACTGAGATGCTTGCGAAAGTTGAAGGAGGTTTCGGAGGTTGGGGAGATATGGTTGCTGGTTTATTGGGTGGGCTAGCACCTTCTCCAACTTTGGATCAATTAAATGGTAAGTGGCCTATTATACATTTTTCAAAACCATGTGGTCCTTATGGTATAGGGGGAACTCCAAACTCATGTAATGGTATTTAAAAAGGATTGAAGCTATGAAGGCAAAATATGGGAATCAAATTGTTGATGTTTGGGAAATTGGTCAAGCAACTCCTAAACCAAGTTGGGTAGAGGAAGCTTTTCAAAAAAATTATATGGTTTGGTTGGATAATCATGTGCGCATTCTAATGGCAGGTCTTAACACTTCTCTTGCAACTAATATCAAGTTTGGTCTAGTTGGAACAGTTGGAGGAGGATTCGCTGGTTATGGGATGTATGTTCTTGGTTATCCAGGTGATTATATAGATATCACCAATCATAGAGTTGTTTCTGCTAAAACATTTCATAAAAGTTATCAAATTTTAGAAAATGATTAGATGTCATTTAATTGTAATGGAGAAAGCAATGAAAAAAATATTTTTTAAAAAACAGACCATTTTCCTTGCGAGATTGTTCTTAGGTCAGTTGCCTTTACTTGTCTCTACTTATCTATTTCTATCTCGCCAGTTTTTAAATTTTTCCTTGGTTTTCCAATTTCTCTTAGTGGTTATTAACTTAGCTTCCATTTTGCTCACTGTTTACCTCACTAGGGAAATGAGGATAAGAGAATTTGAAGATGATGATTTGGTTAGTCCTAGAACCAATCAACTCATGTATATAGGCTTGACAGGTTTTATGTCTATTATTTGTTTGTATAGAGGTGTCACAGCAGGAGAATCCTATCAACAACTAATTGCCTATATTGGCGCTATTCTCTGCTTGCTTATCATGCTTCTGCTCATTTGGGGTTTGAAGTATTATAAAAAGTAGAGGAAGGGTTTTCTTCTTAATCTGGGACTAGTCTAAAGACTGGCAGGAGGAGGTTATCCTGCCTTGTAGATAGTAGGGAGGATTTATATGAAAAGACACGCTATTCTTTTCAAAACGAGTGCAATTCTTTCTTATTTGTTTCTGTTTTTCGGACTGTTTTGGACAACCCAATTTTGGAGCAATTATTGGGAGTTCTCGTCTTGGGTAGGAAATATTATCTGGATTCGAAACATCATCAGCCTTCTCTTTATCGGCTTGATGGTTTGGATTTTGGTCAGGTCGGGCCATGCTTATCTCTTTCGCATCCCTAGGAAAAAGTGGTTGAGCTATTCTGTTCTGACGGTGTTAGCCGCTGTTGTGCTGATATGCTTTAACTATCTGACAGCTAAACACGTTCAGGGAACCAATGAAGGGTGGAATTTGTTTATTGCCTATAGTGAGACAAATTTTGCGGAGTTTGGTGTTTACCTAACCTTAATCGTACTAGGACCTCTGATGGAAGAATTGGTATATAGGGGCCTGCTTCAACATGCCTTCTTTAAGGATTCGAGATGGGGGCTGGATCTTCTCTTTCCGTCATTCTTATTTGCCTTGCTCCACTTTTCTAGCTTGCCAAGTCTCGCAGATATTTTTGTCTATACGACAGTAGGCTGTCTATATGCCTGGCTGACACGTTATACGAAGAGTATCTATCCTTCTTATTCGATTCATATTGTTAATAATATCATCGCAAACTTACCATTTTTGCTCACTTTTCTACATAGGGTCTTGGGGTAAAAAAACCAAAGCCTTGCTTTTTAGCCATAGAGGAGGTTATCATGTATAAACACTTATTTTTCCTAGATTCCAAAACCTTAGATTGGTTGACGCCCTATATTCTAGTCTTGGCTTCTGACACTATTGCCTTTAATGTTTTTGTGCTAACCTTTGTATCTGCGGCGGTCTTTAATTCCCTAAATTCCATGCTAGCTTTAATGGCTATCTTCTTAGGGGCTGGCTATGTGGTCGGATTTTGGTTACTCAAATGGTTTGTTTTGGAAAGGCTAGAGCTAAAGGATGACTTGTAGGGAAGTTTGTTTGTTGAGGAGGCTAGTTTTATGGAGTTTTTTGATAAATTTCATGCCTTTTGTTTTGGATTTTTAGTACTACTAATCGTCATTACAGTTCCTTATACGATTAACCACGGGGATTTTTTTCAAAATGAATCTGAATTGATTATTGTAAGTCTTCTTGTAACTTCGCTGAGTGTTACTTATGCTAGACAGTTTGAAATGATTTCTTTTGGGATGTTAAGCAAGAAAGACCTTTTGCTTTTCATTGCAATCTTTCTTCTAAGTGTACTTGAGACGCTGGTTTATATTCATTTCTTCGCTGTTTCTTCTGGCGCGGGAGTTCAACACTTGGCGGAAGTCAGCAGAGGAATTTCCCTGTCTTTGATTTTGACTTCCTCAGTTTTTGGACCCATCCAGGAGGAACTCATTTTCAGAGGACTTCTTCAAGGTGCCGTTTTTGACAATTCTTGGTTAGGGCTTGTACTGACTTCCTCTCTCTTTTCTTTCATGCATGGACCTTCTAATGTGCCTTCGTTTATTTTTTATCTACTTGGGGGGGTGTTGCTGGGCTTTGCTTATAAAAAGAGCCAAAACTTATGGGTTTCTACTCTAGTCCACATGTTTTACAACAGTTGGCCACTCCTATATTATTTATAAAAATCATGAAAAGGTAAGTAGGAGATTGTGCTTACCTTTTTCTTTCTATAATGATAACCCAAACGACTCCAGAGGCTTTTCTTTGAGAATCGGGTTAGAGCGGTTGACGAATAGGCCAAAAACTAGTAGAATAGTAAGGAAACTTTATACGGAGGAAAGAAATGGATTTGGGTGATAATGAGCTAACACTGACTCCCATACCTGGGAAAAGTGGCAAGGCTTATATGGGTAGCTATCCTGATGGGAAGCGCATCTTTGTAAAAATGAACACCTCTCCAATCCTACCTGGTCTAGCTAGAGAACAAATTGCTCCACAATTATTATGGAGTCGCCGTTTGGCAGATGGGCGTGATATGTGTGCTCAAGAATGGTTGACAGGCAAGATATTGACCCCCTATGATATGAATCGTAAACAAATCGTCAATATTTTAACCCGCCTTCATCGCTCACGTCCGTTGATGACACAGTTGAGTCGTTTGGGATATGCCATGGAAACACCTGTAGATTTACTACAGTCTTGGCAGGAAATGGCTCCAGATGCTTTGCGTAAAAATCATTTTATCAGTGAAGTGATGGCTGATTTACGTCAGACTATTCCAGGATTTAGAGAGGACCATGCGACCATTGTCCATGGAGATGTACGACATAGTAATTGGATTGAGACAGATAGCGGCTTGATTTATTTGGTAGATTGGGATTCGGTTCGCTTGACCGACCGCATGTTTGATGTGGCCCATATGCTCTGCCATTATATTCCAGAGCATCAGTGGAAGGAATGGTTGACCTACTACGGTTACAAGTACAATCAAACGGTATTAAATAAATTGTATTGGTACGGTCAATTGTCTTATTTGAGCCAGATTTCCAAGTATTATATGAACCAAGATTTAGAAAATGTCAATCGGGAGATTCATGGCCTGCGTCACTTCCGAGACAAGTATGGAAAGAGAAGATGAGAGTTAGAAATCGTAAAGGGGCGACAGAATTACTAGAGGCAAATCCCCAGTATGTGGTCCTCAATCCCTTGGAAGCCAAGGGAAAATGGCGGGACTTGTTTGGCAATGACAATCCTATTCATGTGGAAGTTGGAAGTGGAAAGGGTGCCTTTGTTTCAGGTATGGCCAAGCAAAACCCTGACATCAACTATATCGGGATTGATATTCAAAAGTCTGTTTTGAGCTACGCTTTGGACAAGGTGCTTGAAGTTGGAGTACCTAATATCAAGCTTTTGTGGGTAGATGGTTCTGACTTGACTGACTACTTTGAAGACGGTGAGATTGATCGCTTGTATCTGAATTTTTCAGATCCTTGGCCTAAAAAACGCCATGAAAAGCGTCGTTTGACCTACAAGACCTTCTTGGATACTTTCAAGCGTATCTTGCCTGAAAATGGAGAAATTCATTTCAAGACGGATAACCGTGGCTTGTTTGAGTACAGCCTAGTGAGTTTTTCTCAGTATGGCATGAAGCTTAATGGTGTCTGGCTTGATTTACATGCCAGTGATTTTGAAGGCAATGTCATGACAGAATACGAGCAAAAATTCTCCAACAAGGGGCAAGTTATCTACCGAGTTGAGGCAGAATTTTAAGAAATAGCCTGAAATCAGGCTGTATAAGTGCTTTTGCTTTACATAAGTTGGCAAACGTGCTATACTAAGAGTAAGAATATGAAAAGAGAGGCGGGGAAATATCTTCGCCTCTTGCTTATGAGGAGGTGGACGCAATCGCAACAATCGTAGAATTAGTCAGAGAAGTTGTAGAACCTGTCATAGAAGCTCCTTTCGAACTTGTGGATATCGAGTATGGAAAGATTGGCAGTGACATGATTCTCAGTATTTTTGTAGATAAACCTGAAGGAATTACCTTGAACGACACGGCAGACTTGACAGAAATTATCAGTCCTGTCCTAGATACCATCAAGCCAGATCCCTTCCCAGAACAATATTTCCTAGAAATCACTAGTCCAGGCTTGGAACGTCCTTTAAAAACCAAGGATGCCGTTGCTGGAGCGGTTGGGAAATACATCCATGTCGGGCTCTACCAAGCCATCGATAAGCAAAAAGTCTTTGAAGGAACCTTGTTGGCCTTTGAAGAGGACGAGTTGACCATGGAATATATGGACAAGACACGTAAGAAAACTGTCCAAATTCCATACAGTTTAGTATCAAAAGCACGTTTAGCAGTTAAATTATAGAAAAAGAAAGGATAGCTTTTGAGGATTCAAAAGTGAAGAAAACATGAGTAAAGAAATGCTAGAGGCCTTCCGCATTTTGGAAGAAGACAAGGGAATCAAAAAAGAAGATATCATCGATGCAGTAGTAGAGTCGCTTCGTTCCGCTTATCGCAGACGCTATGGTCAATCAGACAGCGTAGCTATTGACTTCAACGAAAAAACAGGTGACTTTACCGTTTATACTGTCCGTGAAGTTGTTGATGAAGTATTTGATAGCCGTTTGGAAATCAGCTTGAAAGATGCTCTTGCCATTAATTCAGCCTATGAGCTTGGTGACAAAATCAAGTTTGAAGAAGCACCTGCTGAGTTTGGTCGAGTAGCAGCCCAATCTGCCAAACAAACCATCATGGAAAAAATGCGCAAGCAAACACGTGCCATCACTTACAATACTTACAAAGAACATGAGCAAGAAATCATGTCTGGTACAGTAGAACGCTTTGACAACCGCTTCATCTATGTCAACCTTGGTAGCATCGAAGCCCAATTGTCAAAACAAGACCAAATTCCTGGAGAAGTTTTTGCTTCTCATGATCGTATCGAAGTATATGTTTACAAGGTTGAAGACAACCCTCGTGGTGTCAACGTCTTTGTTAGCCGTAGCCATCCAGAAATGATCAAACGCTTGATGGAGCAAGAAATTCCAGAAGTTTATGATGGAACTGTTGAAATCATGAGCGTGGCCCGTGAAGCTGGTGACCGTACTAAGGTTGCAGTTCGTAGCCATAATCCAAACGTGGACGCTATTGGTACAATCGTTGGACGTGGTGGAGCTAACATCAAGAAAATCACTAGCAAATTCCACCCAGCTCGTTACGATGCCAAGAGCGACCGTATGGTACCAATCGAAGAAAACATCGATGTTATCGAGTGGGTAGCAGATCCAGCTGAATTTATCTACAATGCCATTGCTCCTGCTGAGGTTGACCAAGTTATCTTTGATGAAAACGACAGCAAACGTGCCTTGGTGGTTGTTCCTGATAACAAGCTTTCTCTTGCTATCGGTCGTCGTGGGCAAAACGTTCGCTTGGCAGCTCACTTGACTGGTTACCGTATCGATATCAAGTCTGCTAGCGAATTTGAAGCCATGGAAGAAGCTGGTTCGGTAGATTTGGGATCAGAAAACGATACTATCGAAGAATAAAAGCTGCTAGAGGAGGGAAAGATGAAAACGAGAAAAATCCCTTTGCGCAAGTCTGTTGTCTCCAATGAAGTGATTGATAAGCGTGATTTGCTCCGTATTGTCAAGAACAAGGAAGGACAAGTCTTTATTGATCCGACAGGCAAGGCCAATGGCCGTGGCGCTTATATCAAGCTAGACAATAAAGAAGCCCTAGAGGCTAAAAAGAAGAAGGTCTTTAACCGTAGCTTTGACATGGAAGTGGAAGAAAGCTTTTATGATGAGTTGATCGCTTATGTGGATCACAAAGTGAAAAGAAGAGAGTTAGGACTTGAATAAGCAAAAGATAAGTAATCTCTTGGGACTTGCTCAGCGAGCAGGGCGTATCATATCGGGTGAGGAATTGGTCGTCAAGGCCATTCAAGATGGCAAGGCCAAGTTGGTCTTTCTAGCCCATGATGCTGGACCCAATTTGACCAAGAAGATTCAAGATAAAAGTCATTATTATCAAGTAGAAATTGTAACCGTGTTTTCAACACTGGAATTAAGCATAGCAGTCGGAAAATCGAGAAAGGTTTTGGCTGTGACAGATGCTGGATTTACAAAGAAAATGAGGTCTCTTATGGAATAGAAGAGGAGGACATGATTTGTCTAAGAAAAGATTGTACGAAATCGCAAAAGAACTTGGAAAAGAAAGTAAAGAAGTTGTAGCGCGTGCAAAAGAGTTGGGCTTGGATGTGAAAAGCCACTCATCAAGTGTGGAAGAAGCTGTCGCTGCAAAAATCGCTGCCAGCTTTAAGCCTGCAGCAGCTCCGAAAGCAGAAGCAAAACCTGCAGCACCAAAAGCAAGTGCAGAAAAGAAAGCCGAAAAATCTGAGCCAGCTAAACCAACTGTAGCTAAGGAAGAGGCAAAACCGGCTGAGCCAGTTGCTCCGAAGGCAGAAAAAGTAGCAGCTAAACCGCAAAGCCGTAATTTTAAGGCTGAGCGTGAAGCTCGTGCCAAAGAGCAGGCAGAACGACGCAAGCAAAACAAGGGCAATAACCGTGACCAACAACAAAACGGGAACCGTCAGAAAAACGACGGCCGCAATGGTGGAAAACAAGGTCAAGGCAACCGCGACAATCGCCGTTTTAATGACCAAGCTAAGAAACAGCAAGGTCAGCAAAATCGTGGAAATGAGCGTCGTCAACAAGAGGACAAACGTCCACATCAAGCGGCTCCACGTGTTGACTTTAAAGCCCGTGCAGCAGCCCTAAAAGCAGAGCAAAATGCAGAATATGCCCGTTCAAGTGAGGAACGTTTCAAGCAGACTCAGGCTGCCAAAGAAGCCTTGGCTCAAGCTAACAAACGCAAGGAGCCAGAGGAAATCTTTGAAGAAGTGGCTAAGTTAGCTGAACAAGCGCAACAAGTTCAAGCAGTGGTTGAACCAGCTCCTGTAGCTAAAGAAGCGCCAGTGGATACACGTCGTAAAAAACAAGCTCGACCAGACAAAGAACGTGATGATTATGATCACGAAGAAGATGGTCCTAGAAAACAACAAAAGAATCGAAGTAGTCAAAATCAAGTGAGAAATCAAAAGAATAGTAACTGGAATAACAACAAAAAGAACAAAAAAGGCAATAACAAGAACAA